>CAIMFE010000225.1 GCA_903840235.1 uncultured Opitutia bacterium
AATTTCAACTCTCTCTGATACGCCATTGAGTGAGGCATTTTCTTTTATAGTTTCTCGCCCGACTTCGCTGATTTCGTAGCATATGGACTTTGAAAATAGATTTCCCGCTAAAACACCAACCCCATAGTAGCCATCGGCCGCCCCCACATTAATGAATGTGTTATAACTGGAGGGTATATCTTTAAATGACTCAAGCACCTCGAGTTCGTATAGACCTAGAAGCATTGCACCCCTTTCTGGGCCAGCCCACCAAGTGTTTTCAGTAAACTTAAAGCCTTTAAGTGGTCCATACTTCACGACTGAACCAAATTCCTTGTCTAAATTGTTCGACAGGATTTGTCGGCGCTCGAGCACCACTTTTTCTACGTCATGTTCATTTTTCTTAAAAAATAGAAGATTAATTTTTTCTGCTAATTTTTTAAACCTTTTTTTCATCGCGGGATAAGAGTCTCTAGAGGGTGAACAACCTGGCTGTGTAGAGGTTTAACCGCTTTATTGGTCTTGCAATACTGAATCAACAGATAGCCAGGACAAGATGCTTTGCTTTAATCGATTGTCTGTTATTTTGCCCCGTTGACACTTTATCGCTTAGGGTTTTGATTAAGTCCTGTGTCCGAGCCTGTCTTTCAAGTTATTGCCCGTCGCTGGCGCCCTCGTCGTTTCGACGAATTGGTGGGCCAAGAACATATCGTACGTACTTTGCGTAATGCGCTAACGACCAAGCAACTCGCGCACGCTTATCTTTTCGTGGGTCCTCGTGGAACCGGTAAAACCACCACCGCCCGTATTCTAGCTAAAGCTTTAAACTGCGGTAAGGAAACGGGCCCCGATTTCTCTGTCGATGATCCGGTTTGCCACGAAATAGAGCAGGGTAATTGCTTAGATGTTATCGAAATTGACGCCGCTTCGAATCGTTCAATCGATGATGCTAAAAAAATTCGCGAAGAGTGCCAATTTCCTCCAGTTAATTGTCGTTTTAAAATATTCATCATCGACGAGGTGCACCAGTTAACGAAAGACGCCTTTAATACTTTATTAAAAACTCTCGAAGAGCCACCAGCTTGGGTGAAATTTATTTTAGCGACCACCGAAGCCGATAAAGTTCTCCCTACGATTACTTCACGTTGTCAGCGCTTAGAATTCCATCCTATCGCCGAAGAGGTCATTGCGGCTCAATTAGCACGGATTGTTAAGGCTGATGGAGTTCAGGCTGAGCCCGCAGCACTCAATGCCATCGCCCGCATTGCCAACGGCGGCATGCGTGACTCCCAATCTATTTTAGATCAGGTTATATCTTTCTCCGGTAAAAAAATTACCGAAGTCGACGTGCTGTCCATTTACGGCTTAGCTTCGGCTCAACAAATTTCTGATTTAGCTAAGGGTATTGCCCAGAGCGATGCGAAGTTAGTCATCGCATTATGTGATAAATTTCACGCCGAAGGTCGCGACTTAATGCGCGTGATGAATGACCTTCAATTATTAGTCCGCTCTGCCGTGCTCGATGCAGTTAAGCAGGGCGGCAATAGTGCTCATCTCGGCGCGCCACTCACTACGGAGAAACTCGTTAGCTTTTTGGAATGCTTACAGTCCAGCGAACAGGGTATCCGTTACGGTCTCTCCCCGAGAGCTAACTTCGAAGTCACTTTGCTTAAGGCGATAGAACAGTGTAAGACGCGACCGATTGATCATCTCATCAAAGATGTCGCCGCCGCTGCAGCCAGACTTCCTCGGGAGTCTGGCCAAAAAAAAATAAACAGTTCGCAACCGCCACCCGCGGTTGAAGCACCGCCTGAGCCTGCTAAAGTCGCCCCTCTGGAGTCTACGGTAGCCGAGGTCGATATCGACGAAGACCAAACTTCGGTGACTGAACTTTTATCAACCGACGACGCAGGCATTATCATTGATGAAAAGATAAGTGATTATAAATTCGAAATACCTGCAGGCCCTGCGACTCGCCCCGTTGAATCAGCCAAACCCCTTTTTCCAGGCGACAAAGATTTTGATGCTGCCGTAAAAGCCATGCCCCAAGGTCTAAAAGATAAACTGAAAGAAACCTTGGGAGCGGAGTTTACCTCTCTGCGCTCCGTTTCGGCAGATAAACTGCATCGCCCGCAATCCTAGTGAAATCGGTCTGCGAGATTGGTTTGATTTCGGATACCCACGGATTACTTCGCCCCGAAGCGATTATAGCTCTGGAGGGATGTGATGTCATACTGCACGCGGGCGATGTGGGTGGCTCGCTAATCATAG
>CAIMFE010000226.1 GCA_903840235.1 uncultured Opitutia bacterium
AGCGTCATGCATCAATCGCTCCGCGTTGCCCTGACGATTTTGTCCGTAGTGGAAATTATTTCCAATATGAATACTGCGCAGATTTTTGAACTGGTGCATGAGCCAAGCAGGAAAATCCTGAGCTAGGAGCGCGGCGTATTGAGCATTAAAGGTTTGATGATGGATAAACTGAGCTCCGGCCTCGGTGAGACGTTCATCTTTTTGCGCACGAGTGAAAAGTAATGGCACGGGTTTATCGGGACGCAGGACGCGACTGGGATGCGGATCAAAAGTCATTACCCCCACTAAGCCACCATCGCGACGAGCTTGATCGCGTGCGGAATGCAATACTGCACGATGCCCCAAGTGCACTCCATCGAAGGCACCAATCGCTAAATGGAGGGGAGGGTGTTGACTCATCCTAAGGCAATGCTGGGTACGACTTCATTCACAGGAATCAGACACTCCCGTAATTGTTGAGGATTCATCGCGCCTAATTGTTCCAGAGTTTTTCCGCGTTCGATACTGAGATTTCCTGAATGCGTGCGACGTAACATCGAGAGGTGGGCCCCAGGTCCGAGTTTCTTGCCTAAATCGAAGGCCAAGGTTCGGATGTAAGTACCTTTGGTGCATTGTACTTTAAAAGTGAATTTGGGACTAACCCAGCTTTGTAATTCCAAAAGATTAATACGGATGAAGCGCGGCTCCCGTTCGATTTCGATTCCCTTGCGGGCTAATTCATAAAGTTTTTTACCACCAACCTTTTTCGCCGAATGCATCGGGGGTGTTTGATACTGGTCGCCCAACATAGATTTTAAAGCTTCGGTGATTTGTGTTTCCGAAAAGGCTGGCACGGGCTGAGTTTCGGTTATCTCACCATCTGCATCCTGACTGTCAGTCGTTACCCCCAGTGTGGCTTCGCCTAAATATTCTTTTTCCTGTGACATTAAATACTGTGAGGCTTTAGTTGCTTTACCGACCAACATAATCAGCAGTCCGGTTGCCATGGGGTCGAGAGTACCCGCATGTCCCACGCGACGGGTTTGATAGAGGCGACGGATTTTATCTACGACATCGTGTGACGTGATGCCTTGTGGTTTATCGACCACTAAAATTCCTTCAGGCTCCGAGAGGGAAGGGTTCATGCGCGAGTTTGTTCGCGGTAGTGAGCGATGATAATATCGAGAATACGCTGACGATCATTCTGCAAGGTACAGCCTATCATATTAAAGCCCGCTGCGAGAATGTGTCCGCCACCGTTAAGTTTTCCGGCGAGTAAATCGAGACGCAGTTTGGGGTCGCGTCCACGCAGGCTTCCACGAATGCCATCTTTGCCTTCTTCGAAGAGCACGGCGATGTCTACGCCCACCACGGAACGAGGAAATTCCACGAGACCTTCTTTATCTTCTTTGGTAGTTCCCGTTGCTGCATAGTCGGCTTGCGTAATTTCACCTGAACATATTTTTCCATCTTCATGAAAAAGTATGGAATTTAAAAATCTTTTGGTGAGTTCTAATTTTCCACGACTCTCTTGTTCGAAGATATAAAAATTAGCTTCTTCAGGTTTAGCGCCGCGTTTAATTAACTCGGCGGCAATCTCGAGTACGCCAGCCGTGACGCTTGCGTAGCAAAATCTTCCAGTGTCGGTGATGATTCCAAGGTGTAATGACTTCGCCGTAGCTTCATCGCAGCTCAGTCCGTTTTTCAAAGCACCATAAGCTAAAATATGGCAAGTGGCGGCGGCTTCCTTAACGACGATATTAATTTTGGCGTAATCAGGGTTCGAGGAGTGGTGATCGATGTTGGCGAGAATCTGATTATTAAACTTAGCGAGTAATTCTGTCCCTATTCTTGTCGCATCGGCACAGTCCACGGCGATGGCTTGGCGCCCGTCGGCCGTGTATTGGTCGGCAGTTAAGAACTTAATTCCTTGGGTGTAGGAGGTCAGATTCGTCGGTACTCGATCGCGGTTAACACAGATGGCGTCTACG
>CAIMFE010000227.1 GCA_903840235.1 uncultured Opitutia bacterium
AATGGGAACGCTTAAGCGATCAACCTCTTTTAACTAATGGTAAACCTGACAGTTGGAATTCAAGCGAATCGGGTCACCCGGGAATTTTCCATGACACCGACGGACAAGATTATTTATTTTATCAGGGCAATAACGACAAAGGTAAAACTTGGTATCTATCCTTCGTTAAAATCGGCTGGAAAGACGGACGTCCGTTTGTCATCGAGAATTCAAAGTAAGCACGCGATTTAAAACATCGACCAAACGCTTACGGACGGGTTCGGCTAATTTCGCGAGGTGACGTTGGGCTGATTCATATTCTGCCCGACCCGCTTCGGTTTCGATGCAGATGGGCTCGAGGCCGACCGCCGAAAAATCATAGGGTGAAGCACGCATATCAATCGAGCGGGCTTCATGGGCCAGACGATAAGATTCGGTAGCTAAATCGGACGAAACCCAGGGTAAGGACTTCATTGTCCATTTATATAAATCCATCGTCACGTGAACACATCCCGGTTGTTCGTTTTTAATGCGACCCGCTAAATCAGGTTCTGAATGATTAAGAGGTTTGGCGGTCGGTGTAAAAAAACGGAAGGCATCATAGTGTGTGCAACAGACTGGCATCGAGCGCACGACTTCATCTGTGCCCTGCTCACCCAAGCGCAGCGGCCATTGAGAATGTCGACGTTGATCGGCTTGCTCATAGACCATCGCCCATTCGTGCAAACCATAACATCTAAAAAAAGGTGGGCGGGTGGTGATGGCTAAAGATAAGTCGCGGATGAATGTTAAACGTCGGACATCTCCCTCGTTCATGGAAATAACTCTGACTAATCCATCGGTGCCTTTTTGAAAGTGAGCATCGGTTAAAAGTTCATCACCCTCAGCGCAGGCAAAACCCACGCCAGGCGTCCAGCGACGCAAAGCACTTAATCTAAATGGATAATAAGTATAAAGAAAGTCTTCGACGGGGTCTTGCTCACCGCGGGCGGCCCTTTGTTGACGGGCCTTAACTAAGGCATCCGCGCGTGCTTCGTGACTCGCCCGTTGTTCTTTCCATTCTTCAGGCGTTAAAATAATTTCTGCTGTAATGGTATTACTCACACTCACTCGAATCGTTTGTGATGTGCGGAAACTTTAATATATTTTTCAGCCCAACCAGGGAGAGAATTGATTTCTTCGGCGGTTAATGGTCGCTTAACTTTTGCGGGCGAACCGAGAACTAAAGAACCTGGAAGAATAAAAGTATCTTTAGTAACCAACGCACCGGCGCCGATAATACAATCGGCACCAATCACGGCCCCGTCTAAAATCGTGGCGTGCATTCCGATTAAACAACGATCACCGATGGTGCAGGCATGAATCATGGCCAAGTGTCCGACCGTGACATAACTTCCGATGATAGCTGGCAGACCATCGGCAACGTGCACGACGGCACCGTCTTGAATGTTGGTACCTTCACCAATCGAGATCGGAGCGATATCGCCGCGGAGAACTGCACAAGGCCACACGCTGGCCTTGGCCGCAATAGTCACGTTACCAATCACCACCGAGCGATCATGGACGTAGGCCGTGTGGTGAATCATGGGCCCTTTGGCCAAGTTACGGGTAAGTTCCTCGGAAAGCTTCTCGTCGTCTGAATCTGGATTTGAGGAATTTGACACCCTTGGAGGGTGTGCGGTTGGAGACTTTCAGGGAAGCCCGAAGTGGCTGATTTATAAAAATAGCGATTTTTCGGCAATTTTAAGGGTTATTTACCCCCGGCGGCCAAGGAACTACCCCTAACCCCAAGTTAAAAAATAATTCCCCTTGCCAACCCCCAGTCAGTTCATTTGCTCCGACCTTCCGACAGCCATGAAGGCCACATTTATCACATCCGGTCGCCAGTTCACAGTGAAGCAAGGCGACATCCTCATCGTTAACCAGTACCCTGGTAAAAACGAAGGGGACGTACTCACCTTTGACCAAGTTCTCCTCGTCGGAGAAGGCGCAGCTGCCAAGATCGGCACCCCGACCGTTGCAGGCGCCAAAGTCACCGCGACTATTCTCGAGAATAAGCGTGGCGAGAAGATCGACATCTTCAAACACCGTCGCCGTAAAGGTTACTACCGTCGTCGCGGTCACCGCCAAGAATTGTCGGTTATCAAAGTCGAAACCATTTCTGCTTAACCCTTAATCTAGCACTACCATGGCAACCAAGAAAGGTGGCGGCACTTCCAGCAACGGCCGCGATTCACAATCCAAACGTCTCGGCGTTAAACTTTACAGCGGCGAGTTTGCTACCGCTGGCTCCATCCTCATCCGTCAACGTGGCACGCAAATGCGCGCGGGTCGTAATGTCGGTATGGGTCGCGATCACACTCTCTTCGCTAAAGCCGATGGCTTAGTTAAGTGGGATGCTGAACACCGTCGTGTTGAAGTGGTTCCTACCGCTTCCAACAGCTGCGCGATCTAATTTCGTTTTTTTAAAAACGAATTAAAAAAGCCGACTGAACTGTCGGCTTTTTTGTTATACAGAGAATCTTCCTCGGTCTCGCTGATTGGCGAAACTCGCAGGGCTCTTCTTTCTGTCATCTTCTAGTTCTGACGACTGTTTAACTTCTCTAACTGCGAACGGAAAACCGCCCGCGTGGAATCTGCATAGATCGGATCATGGACGACGTAATCGCAGACTTTTTCGAGTGCACGTGAGTCATCCATATTCACGAGGTGCATGGAATCTAATTCCGTGATTAACAACTTGAGGTGCTCAAACGACAACAACGCTAAATCGAGTTCGGTCGTATCACTGAAACCGTACTCGGGATCGTCAGCTTCCTGAGACAGGAGCATAGTATTTTGAGGATGGTGC
>CAIMFE010000228.1 GCA_903840235.1 uncultured Opitutia bacterium
GGGATGTGTTGTAGTGATTTCTCACGATCGCTGGTTCTTGGATCGGGTGGCCACGCATATTTTAGCCTTTGAAGACGATGGAAAAGTCGTCTGGCATGAAGGCAATTATGGCGATTACCTAGAAGATCGTCGCCGTCGTTTGGGAGTAGATTCGGATACGCCACGTCGTCCGAAATACCGTCGCCTTACACGCTAGCCCGTTCGGACTTAGCTAATCGCAACTGCCAGCTTTCTACCTGTGTGAAGAGGGTTACTAAGTCTTTGTCGCTCATTCGCCAACTCCAGTTACCTTGGGCATGACCCGGGGTTTTAAATCGGCCTGCACTATCTAACTCTAATAAATCCTGAGCAGGTATGATGGCGCAAATGGCATCAGAATCTAAGGCAATAGTGACGAGTGTGGAAATAGGATTCGCAGAATTTTCTATAAAGGGATTTAAGTGTGCACGTTCTTTCTCGGAACAATTTTTCAACCAACCTTTGAGCGTATCATTATCATGGGTGCCAGTGTAAACAACACGGTCGGCGGTAATATTTTTGGGGTGATGCGGATTACCTTCAATCTCTCCAAAGCCGAATTGAATGACCGACATGCCTGGGAGTTTTGATTTCTGACGAAGAATTTCAACGCCCGGAGATAGTAATCCAAGATCTTCCGCAACGAGTGGCAAATCGCCCAGTGCCTTGATGAAATCGAAGTCGGGCCCGGCACACCATTGTCCCCCACGAGCATTTTTTGCCTGCGCAGGTACACGCCAATAATCGTGTATCCCTCGAAAATGATCAATTCTTACGGCCTCAAATAAATTTAGGTCGTGATGGACTCTTGCCCGCCACCACTGAAATCCATCAGCCGCATGACGTTGCCAATCGTAGAGTGGGTTGCCCCAGAGTTGTCCATCTTCCGAAAAATAATCGGGTGGAACGCCAGCAACGAATGCAGGTTTTCCTTCCTTGTTTAATTGAAAGAGTTCGGGATGAGCCCAGCGATCGCAGCCGTCATCTGAAACATAAATCGGCTCATCACCTAATAATTTTACGCCATGCTTGCTCGCATATTTTTTGAGTTCATTCCACTGCTCCGAGAAAATAAACTGCAGAACCGCGGCCCCTTGCGCCAAGGAAGAATCCATTTCTTTAATTTTCCAGTGCTCGGGATTCGTAAAAAGATTTTGTTCACGTAGTGCCGAAAAGTGACACCAATCGGCCAACCAGTGATGCTCACGCTGACAGAATGAAATGAACGCGTGATTGTTTTGATAAAGTTTTACCCCGCGCTCTGCAGCCAGTGCGAGTAACGGACGTAGTTCTTCCCAGAGTCTGCCATAGTTAACCGAAGTTTCATCTCCGCGTTGCAGAGTTTTAACTTCGAAGTCTGTGAGAAGTCCTCTCTTTTCTAAATCTTTTAAGTCTAATAAATAAGGGTTTCCCGCGAATACCGAGAGAGCTTGATAGGGCGAATCTCCATACCCGGTTGGGCCCAGTGGACAAATCTGCCACCAGGTAAATCCAGCTTGCGAAAGAAAATCTATAAAGTGTCTCGCCTCTGCACCCAAGGAGCCGACAGGTCCTGGACCAGGCAGGGCGGTGAGATGAAGAAGGACACCAGCTGCTCGCTCCGGAAAAGCTCGGCAGCGATAGGCTGAAGGGTCTTCGGTCATTTTACCTCAACGTGATTTTTAGCCCGTAATTCCTTTAACCACTCATCAACGGCGGATTTCATCGCTTCGGCACGAAC
>CAIMFE010000229.1 GCA_903840235.1 uncultured Opitutia bacterium
ACCCGAGTACAAAGGTCAACGTGATGATACTCCCGAAGATATTATTTTACAGCTTCCTGAAATAAAAAAACTGACCGCACTTTTGGGATTTGAGGTAATCGAAAAGAGGGGAGTGGAGGCCGACGATTTAATCGCTACCGCTGTACAGAAATTATCCGCCGAGGGTCATGAATGTATTATTGTCAGTGCCGATAAAGATTTCGGACAATGTGTTGGCGGAACAGTTACCCAGTTATCACCGCCGCCTACCGCGAATCCAGCCATGGGATGGAGACACTTGGACGCTGCTGGCGTGGAAGAAAAATTTGGCGTGCCGCCCAGTTTGATAGCCGATTACCTCGCACTCATTGGGGATACTTCTGACAACATTCCCGGCTTAAAAGGGGTTGGGCCTAAGACTGCTGTGAAGTGGCTCAAACAGTATGGAGGATTAGAAGCTGTTTTGGCCGCGGCTGACACGATTGAGCCGGCGCGTTTTGCGGAACAGATAAAGACCGAAGCGGATCGCATTCGTAGCAATTTAAACTTGGTGAGATTCCAAACGCATTTTGAAGTGGAGCTAGGTAGCTCGGCTACTGAAGACACGGCGGCGGTTGCTGAATTTCTTTCATCCATGGAAATGCATTCCACTTTACGAAGGTATCAGGCTAAGCACGGACTCGTGAGTCCAGAAGTGGAGAAAGTTGCGCCACCTCCCAAACCAAAACCAGCCCAAGGGGAGTTATTCTGACAAATAAAAAAGCCTGTCTCGCGACAGGCTTTTTGGTGGAAGCCCGCAGGCCTTAGGCTTTCTTAACTTTAGGCGCTTCAGGTTTAACTGCTTCAAACTTCGGCGCAATCGGAGCGGTTACAGGTGCTGGTGTTGCGGCCGTAGCAGGCTTAGCTCCTTTGCTGCTCTCTCTCTTTTCTACGTAACGCTTTAATTCTTCTTCTAAGAGTGCTACCCATAAAATTCCGCCGAGGTTCTCGACGACAATATCATTCGTGAAGATACCGTAGGTCTTTAACATCAATTCAGCGTTGGCTTGTAGGGACTTGGTGACCTTCTCAATTTCGTCAACAACACGCTTTTTAGCCTCGTCGTCAGCGGCAGTTTTTTCAGCAGCGCGGAGTTGGATGAGGCTGGTTTGTTGTGCGACTACAATGCGCAGGTTACGCTCAAGCAGAGGGATTTGATCGCCTTCGACGGTTGAGAGCAGAATTAATTTCTGGTTACCCCGGGCAACAATGTCGGACTCTTTGAAGTCTGGTCCCTTGCGTAATTTATCGATGATGTCATCGGTTACGGGCGAGAGGAGTCTGATCTTAGTATTTTGGAGGAAGTGTGGGCGGAGGATCCAATCATCGGTCTTAGTCTTATAAACCAATTCAAATTCGGCATCATTTTTGCGATAGTTTTGTAATTCAGTATCACGTGCCTTGGTTAAAACATCTTTCTCGCTAGGCGTAACCGCTTGTTCGATGCGTTGTGCGAGTTGTACGATTTTGGCGCTATGATTGCGCATGACTTCGAGATCTCTTTGAAATCTTAACATCGTGTTCGCCTCGCTGATTTCTAACCAGCGAATAAAAACTTTATTATCGTGCGTCAGCAGGTTGGTATCCACTTCGGTTGAAGTGGCCGGCGTCTTTTTTGATTCAGTATCGGTGATTTGTGTCATGATTGTTTAGGGGTAAATTATTTTTTATCGGACTTGGGTTCAGGCTTGGCGTCTTTGCCATCAATCTGGCTTTGCAGACTCTTTTGCTCTTCATCGGAGAGCAGGGTGTA
>CAIMFE010000230.1 GCA_903840235.1 uncultured Opitutia bacterium
CTCAATCAAGAAGTTGAATCACGGAATGCTTACCTGGGTTTAATTCTCTTCATGCTCGGAGGAACGCTCGGAGTCTTTGGTACAAATAATATTATTGGATTTTATTTCTTCCACGAATTCGCGCTCATTCCCACTTTCGTACTCACGTTATTCTGGGGCGGTGAAGGTCGCCGTTCGGCTGCGATGCAAATGGCAATTTACCTGACGGTTGGTGCGATGCTTTCATTAGCAGGTATCGTCATCGCGATGCAAACGGTCGGACTGGGCATCGAAGACGCCACTTTCGAACAATTATTCTTAGCGTTCCATCAATCCCAACTGCCCTTACCGACTGCAACGACAGCGATTACTTTATTTGGATTCGGTACGCTGGCTTCACTCTTTCCTTTCCACTCTTGGGCAGCACCGGGTTACTCCACTGCACCCACTCCCGTATCGATGATCCATGCTGGCGCACTTAAGAAATTCGGTCTCTACGGAATCATCATGATTGTCGCTGCCACCATGAAAATTGGAACAGGCACACTCAGTCACTGGTTCCTATGGTGCTCAGTAGCCAACGTATTCATTGTTGGACTCATCTGCTTCGGACAACGCGACCTCAAACAAATGCTCTCCTGGAGCTCAGTGGCTCACATGGGTCCTATCTTTGTCGGTATCTGGGTTTGTGCAACGCAAGGTGTCGCTGAAGGTCTCGATGCAGCCATCTTCTTGATGGTGGCACACGGACTTTCCTGCGCGGCCTTATTCCTTTTAGCCAACGCCGTTCGTACCCGCACGGGCACTTATCGATTCGATGAACTCGGCGGTCTCGCAAGACACACGCCTGTACTCTCCGCTTTCTTTATCGCTGCCACCATGGCCTCGATTGGTCTACCTGGATTCGGAAATTTCTGGGGCGAACTCGGCGTCTTCCTCTCGTTAAGAAATCAACCTTTCATCCTTCAAGTCTTCGTCGTGTCCACCGTGGTGATTTCTGCAATCTACGCACTACGCGCCGTCGCTTCTGTTTTCTTCGGAAAAGTTTCTTCGACCATTGAAGCTCGTCACGCTTACGCTCCGATTGCTGATCTCAACGGCGCCGAACGTACCGCAACCATCCTTCTTCTCGGTGCCTCCCTCGTGATTGGATTTATTCCTTCGCTCATCACCAGTCGCACCAACCCGGAAGCACAGGCACTGGCACGCATTGCCCAAGCCAAGCCGTTTAAGGCCGCTCCAGTTAAAGAATCCAACCGTAACTAAATTTTCGTATCATAACTTCTCCGATGGCTACCACCGAACTCGCTTTAAAATTACTCGCCCCACGCAATGCGGACTGGGCTTCTATCCTTCCTGAAATTTCCGTAGCAGGCCTCGCCTTGCTCTGCCTGATTCAGGCGATGTTTTTAAATAAAAAACTTAACTGGCTCATTCCCACCACGGCACGCATCGGACTGGGCTTAGTGATTTTAATGTCACTGATTCCTTTCACTCCTTGGAATCCCTGCTCAGGCGTAGCCACCACCACTTTCTCGGGCTTACTTCAACTCAGTGATGTCACCTGCGGTTTTCGTCTCACCTTTTTAATCTC
>CAIMFE010000231.1 GCA_903840235.1 uncultured Opitutia bacterium
GCCGCACCCAATAAAGAGGCCCGATAAACGGCCACATCGCGACCGTGATACATCGGCGTTTCGCCCTGTTTAAAGGACGGTTCATGCTCTTCATCGACCACGATGAGTCGCAGATTAGGCAGGGGTGCAAAGACCGCTGAACGAGCGCCCACGACCACGCGAGCTTGTCCGAGCGACATCGCCATCCAGGCGTCAAACCTCTCCCCTGCGGAAAGATGACTGTGCCAAACAACGACCTTGGTTCCTAGGTCAGCCAGACGTGAACGAAGACGACCAACCGTCTGCGGAGTAAGCGCGACTTCCGGTACCAAGAAAATCGCCGAGCCACCTTCTTGCACGACTTTGCGAATGAGTGCGACATAGACTTCGGTTTTACCCGAACCCGTGACACCGTGTAATAAATGTGTACGAAAAGTTTTTTGATCTAAAGTTTCGGTGACCGAAGCGACCGCTTCTTTTTGCGTCGCATTGAGTTCGTGACCCAAGGCAGGAATAGATTCAGATTCTGAGAATGGATCATTATAAGCCACACGCCATAATACACTCGCATCCTCTTTGATGAGTCCTGCTTTGATTAAAGCATCTACGGCGGGCTGAGCGATTCCCAATCCAGTCGTAGTTTTAGCCCTATCTACAGGCTCTTTCTGTGCACTCATGAAGTCGAGCAACTGAGCCTGACGCGGGGCCTTCTTACGCATCTTGGCCAGGGCTTCTAAATCAATCGGACCGACCAAGCTCAGCATCCGGCGTAACACTGGACGAACACCTTTGCGAACGGCTGCAGGTAAAACAGTTTCTAAAACGGAATTTAATCCACAGCCGTAATAGGCCGACATCCATTCGGCGAGCTTACAGCAATCGGGCGTCATCACGGGCTGTTCGTGCTCGAGCATAATGATACTTCTCAGCTTAGTATCAGCGAGAGGTTCGGCAGGATATTTCCAAACCACACCTAAACTATTTCGGTTGCCCAACGGAACTCGCACCAACTGACCGACCTTTAAAGTATCTTTGAGGCCGGCGGGAACTGAATACGAGTAAGCCCGTGCTCCTCCATCAAAAGGAACTACTTCGGCAACGCCGGGCTCAATTTCACCAAAAAGGTTGGGCACAAGAACTACCTTCGCTGAACTCTGTTAGGGTTTCAAGCCGAGTGATAAAAACCTTTGCACACTAAGTGCGTGAACGCGAGTGAGTGGCGATTCGGACGCATAATAAGGCCCAAAAACAGCCAATACAGTTCGCCACAGGCAATTGCAGGTTAGTGGGCATACTGTAGAAAATACAGGTTCCGGGAATCCAAACCGCGTAATTAGGCAATAAATTAGGGAGGATTAAGCGACGATACCAACCCGGTCTTAAAGCGGTCTTCATTTTCTCTAAACTCCAATCGTGATCTTTCCAATAATGCGAAATAGCATTGAGAGGCGCGGCCACCACGGGCGTGAAAAATATTTGGTCGAATAAAACTTTTTTCATAACGGTCGAAACGGTTTTACTATCACCAAAAATCTGCGCCTGTAATCCGTAGAAGAAACAGACCACGACGCCCATCCAGGCCCACCAGAGGAAACTGTGAACTAAATCGAGGAAAGGATGTGCGGGACGAATTGACGGAAAGCACATACGAAAACACCAAGGAATAAATCCGCCGGTGATGGCTGTACTCAAAATACCAAATGTCCAAACGTGTTGCTTATTGAAGTCGCCTAATACGTCCAAGGTTTGCTGCACTGAAACGCAGTTGTAATAACTCCAAACTAATAAAGTAGATAAAGATAAAATAATAACCGAGGGAACGGCATTATCTTTCACGGCATTCACTCCAGCAAACCAGGCAGATGAGTTAGACTTGTCGCTCATCCGAGTAACTTTCTAAGCAATTGATCAATCATCACGGGGTTAGCTTTACCTTGGGTTCGTTTCATAATGGGTCCCTTGAGGGCATTGATGGCCTTTTCATTTCCAGCGCGGTATTCGGCGATGGATTTTGCTACGGCGGGATCAGCAATCACTTCAGCAACGATTTTCTCGAGCTCACCGGTGTCGCTGTTTTGACGCAGGCCTTTTGCTTCGACAATCGCGAGAGCGTCTTTGCCTGTGCTGAACATCTCAGTGAAGACTTCCTTCGCTTGTTGCTTAGAGATTACGCCTTCGTCGGTTAATTTCACTAAGCCGGCGAGTTGGGCTGGCTTAATTAAACAGGAGTCTAAGGAAATTTTTACAGCGGGAGTTTCATCGGAACCAACCTCTGTGCCTGATTGTGCAGAAAGTTCGCGCAACAAGTCATTAGCAGCCCAATTAGCGATACCAGCGGCATTGGTGGGATGAGCGGCGACTGCGGTTTCGAACCAATCAGCCAGTGCTTTATCGGCAATGAGAACGGAAGCTGCAGTGTAAGGTAAATTAAGTTTTTCGATGTAGCGACGCTGACGATCAAAGGGTGCCTCTGGGACGTGTTTCTTTAAGCGATTCACTGTCTCGCGGGAAATCTTCAGCGTAGGAATATCAGGATCAGGGAAATAGCGATAGTCGTGCGCGTCTTCCTTGTCGCGCAGAACATAGCCACGGGACATTTCAGCATTCCAACCACGCGTCTCTTGAGTGATTTTATGTCCGGCTTCGATTTGCGCAATCTGGCGTCGGGACTCATAAATAATACAATCTCTTACGCCGGAAATAGAATTTAGATTCTTAGTCTCGGTACGAGTGCCCAATTGGGTGTCGCCCATACGTCGTACAGAAACGTTCGCATCACAACGCAACTGCCCTTTCTCCATATCACAATCCGCCACGCCCGCTTGGGTTAACTTCACTACTAAAGCATTAAGGAAGGCCGAGGCTTCGGCGGCAGAACGTAAATCAGGCTCAGTGACGATTTCTAATAAAGGAACACCCGCGCGGTTATAATCGACGAGTGAACCGCTACCTGAGTGACTTAATTTACCGACGTCTTCTTCTAAGTGAGCGTGGTGAATACGAATCCACTTATGCTCGCCCATGATATTGCGAGCGGCGCCAGGTAATTCGATTTCCACTTTTCCACCCATCGTTACCGGAAAATCTTTTTGAGTGAGTTGATAGTTCTTGGGATTATCAGGATAGAAATAGTTTTTACGATCCCAGGCACATTGCTCAGGGATTTCGGCATCTACCACTAAACCAAAGAGAATCGATTTCTCAACGGCTTCGCGGTTCACCACGGGCAAGGTTCCAGGCAATCCTAAGACAACTGGATCTACTTGCTCATTAGGTTCTTTACCAAAACCCCAAGAGGCCGATGCAAAAACTTTCGCACGGGTGTGCAGTTGTACGTGAACCTCAAGGCCGATGACTATTTCCCATTCGTTACTCATAGGGTCGGTTGTTGGTTAGCGAATGAGTGAGCTGACTCAAATAATTGAGCAGCTGCGAAGAGTTTACTTTCCGATAAAGGTGCACCGACTAAATGGAAGCCGACGGGGAGATGACCCGACTTACCACAGGGCACGGAAAGTGCAGGTAAACCGGCGAGATTTGCCGGAATCGTGAAAATATCTTCGAGGTATAATTGCAGAGGATCCGATACCTTTTCGCCAACCTTGAAGGCTGGAGTTGGAACAGTCGGACTTAAAATCATATCCACTTTTTCGAGCGCTGCTAAGTGTTCAGCGCGAATTTTAGAACGAGCACGTAATGCACGCACATAATACGCATCGGCGTAGCCAGCGCTTAAGACGAAGGTACCTAAAAGAATTCGACGCTTCACTTCCGGACCAAAACCTTCGGAGCGACTATTCGTCATCATCTCAATCGGAGTCTTGGCATTAGCCGAACGATGTCCGTAACGAACACCATCGTATCGAGCTAAATTCGAGGAAGCTTCGGCGGTAGCGACGACGTAGTAAGTAGGAACGGCTAATTCGGACGAAGGTAAATCCACTTCAACAATCGTAGCTCCTTTTGACTTATAGAAATCAATCGCTGCTTGAGTAGCGGCAGCGACTTCAGCACCCACACCCTTACCGAGCAGACCTTTAGGAATACCGATACGTAAAGATTTTTCAGTGGCGACGGGAAGTTGGCTGCGTTGAGTCGAGTCAAAGCAAGTCATGTCACGCGCATCAGGAGTCGCTAAAACTTTAAGCAACAATTCACAGTCAGCGATCGTACGAGCCATCGGACCAATTTGGTCGAGAGATGAAGCAAAAGCCACGAGTCCGAATCGCGAAACCAAACCATAAGTAGGTTTCATGCCCACAATACCGCAGTGCGATGCAGGTTGGCGAATGGATCCACCGGTATCTGAGCCTAAGGCTAAGGGAACTAAACCAGAAGCTAAGGAGGCGGCACTACCACCCGAAGAACCACCAGGAATGCAGGCGAGGTCCCAAGGATTAAAAGTTTTTTGAATTGCAGAATTCTCGGTCGAGGAACCCATTGCAAATTCATCCATATTTAAACGTCCGTAAATAATTGCGCCGGCGGATTTCAGAGCTTCGACAACGTGAGCGTCATAAGGTGAAACTAAATTCGCTAACATCTTGCTCGAACAAGTCAGAGGCTGACCCTTCACCGCGATATTTTCTTTGATTGCTACAGGGATACCGTCGAGAGGACTTAAAACTTTACCCGCTTTACGTCGAGCATCCGATGCATCCGCTTGAGCGAGAACATCTTTTTCATCCAACGAAGTGAACGCACCAATCTTTTTGTTGAGTTGGTGATAACGAACAATCAACGCTTCGACGACGGCACGAGACGTGAGTTTACCGGCCGCGAGACGGCTGGAAATTTCGGTGGCTGATAATTGGTAAATCTCTTCAGCCATTTCTTAGGATTCATCATCCACCACCCGTGGCACAGAAATCTGTCCATCATGGGAAGCAGGAGCAATTTTGGTAACAGCGTCAGAACCCAGAGACATTCCCGGTTCATCGCTTCTTAATGCTTTTTCGGTAACGACCAAAGCGACGTCAGAATTCACAGGTAAATCGGCCTTCGCGAGTGTTTCGAAATAGGTCAGAACATGGGTCAACTGATTCGAATAAAGTACTTTTTCCTCAGCGGTTAAATTTAAACGCGCTAATTTCGCCAAGTGATCAATATCGAAACCTTTAGCCATAGTTATTTGCGAATGACCCAGCCGGCTCCTTTTTCTAAAGCGGCGATGACTGTGCCCAACGCGCGATTGGTTTCTTCGTCAGTGAGCGTGCGCTCATTATGACGCCAGCGAATTTCAAAAGCTA
>CAIMFE010000232.1 GCA_903840235.1 uncultured Opitutia bacterium
CACGCGTTTCGTCCATTTATCCAATATCGCTATTTACCTGGTGCTGATCACGCCATCGGTCAAATTCCACTTTCCGAACGCGATGTAGCCTTTTCAGCCTTCCGCGAACTGGATCTCGCCGATCGTCCGGATGCCGCGGCGAACACTGCCACGCAAGTCGGCCGAGTCGGATTTAGAAATACTTTAGCTACGCGTGATACCGAAATGGGTACACGTGAGTTAGCCCGTTTTGATATTACCAAAGACTGGTCTAATGCGGATGAATCACTCGGCAAAACGGATTCAGATATTCAAACTCATATCCGTTTAACACCCGCTAACTGGGTCACGATTGATTCCTATTCTCGTTACGCTAAGAACGACGGGGGCAATGTTGAGTCACTACAATCCATCGCTTTTAATTCAGGCGATTTCTGGAAAGCTTCCGTCGGTTGGTTCGAATTAAAACAAGGTGCTGATCCCGCTAAGCAGCTCTGGATCATGGGTGAAGTTAAATTAAACTCCACCTTCTCCGCCTTGCTAACAATCAATTACGACGCACTCGCGAAAGCCTATACTTACGAGTCGATTGGCTTGATTCAGCGCATCGGTAACTCTTGGGAAATTGAATACGGTTTCCAAAAGCGCGTTTCCGCTTTCAATGATGGCTCACTCGGCGCCCATGTACGGGTACGCCTCTTCAAATTCTAAACGTGTCGGACAATACCGAAACCCCCTCCACTCTGCCCACTGATGGTATTTTACCACCAGCAGATTTATCGATTCGTCTCGATAATTTTGAAGGCCCGCTCGATCTCCTTCTTTTTTTAATACGAAAAAATGAAATCGATATTTACGATATACCGATTGAGAAAGTAACGCATCAGTTCCTCGATATTCTTCGCAATCAAGAAAAGGATAATCTCGAGTTGGCCGGTGAGTTCTTCGTAATGGCTGCGACGTTGATGTATATTAAAAGTCGCATGTTGCTCCCCGTGGAAAGTCGCCCCGACGAATTAGACACCACCCACGACCAAGGCAACGACCCACGCTGGGCCCTGGTACAACAGCTCATTCAATATAAACGGGTCAAAGAAACTGCCGCCATCATTCGCCAACTCGCCGATGAACGCCAAGGCCTGCTGGCGCGCTATGTTCTACAACCCCAAGGCGAAGATGCCGTGATTCGTCCCGTGGCTCCCGCCGATCGCATCGAACTTTGGAATACTTTCAATTTAGTCCTTCGTCGACTCGCTGAAAAAATTCAGCCGGGTAATCTTTCCGTTGAAACGGTGACCGTATCCGATCGCATGGAATTTATTTTAAATCGATTGAATGCCGAATCGAAGTTTAATTTTACAAGTCTCTTACCCGAACGTCCGACGATTGCTTATTTAGTAGCCACTTTTCTCGCCTGCTTGGAACTCGCACGCTTAGGTTCACTGGAATTGGAACAGGAAGTGAACTTCCAAGATATCTTCTGCACCAAGCCCTTAAAAAAATCGGCCGACAGTTCTTCGCAGCCTTTGGCAGCTTCATCCGAATTTGATGAGCCCAAAGGAGATTCGAATTAGGTTACGATTTGAAATTCTAAATTTTCCTCTTTAGTTATTCTCTATGGCGGGCAAACGAAAGAATCAGAATCACCTTCTCGGTCTAGGGTTGGACAATGCCGACAACCATAAGCGCATTACTAAAGGCGAAGGCTTCTCGTTGGTGGGTGGTTCCAATGAGACCCACGAGAGAATGACCGAAACCGTGATTAAAACCGTCGAAGACCTGCAACGAAAGGGTCGGACAATTCCAACGGCCGACCCTAAGGAAATCGCTGACCTTTTGCGTAAACATGAACGGGCGGATTAAGACGACAAAATCTCTTACTGACTGATTGACTCACCCCCATTCCAGCACTTGATAATCAACCATACCGATGAGCTTAGAGACACCCCCTCCACCACCTCCTCCGCCACCTTCATCTGATGGTGATGCTAATTCAGCTCCTAAGCTGAAACTGAATAAGCCTGCGGGTGCATTCGTCCCCCCACCTCCGCCCAGCGCTGGTTCGATTCCTCCACCTCCGCCTGCCGCTGCTATCCCACGCCCACCAGTAGTTGGAGCTGGCGCACCAAGAATCGCCCCCACCATTTCATCTGAACCCAGTGCAAGCGTTTCGACCATAGAAGCTTCGTTCGACGTTCTCGGCATGGTCGCTTCCACCGCTGCATTTGTCTTCTTATTATTAGAACTCTTCGTTAAAACTAAGGGATAATTTCTATGGCTTCCGAACTCATCGACAACCTCGACGCTACCACGTTCGAGTCTACTATTAAATCAGCAACCGTCCCGGTGCTGGTAGACTTCTGGGCCACCTGGTGTGGACCCTGTAAGCAATTAGGTCCCGTCTTAGACCAACTAGCCACCGAGATGTCGGGATCGGTCAAAATCTGCAAAGTAGACGTAGATACCAACCAATCTTTAGCGGCCCAACTCGGCGTCACCTCCATCCCCGCGCTCTTTCTTTTCAAGAATGGTCAAGTGGTTGATAAAATCGTCGGGGCACGTCCGAAAGGCGACATCGCAGCCTTTATTAAGAAGCACTCCTAAGCTGATTTAAATAAACCATAAAGAAGCCCGAGATTCCTCGGGCTTCTTTGTTTATAAATCTTTTATGAGTTCTTATTTAGATTCTAACGGGTGCTGATCGAGAATTTCTTTACCACTGTACTGACCACGCGCACCGATGGCTTTACGTACTTCAGCCACCTTGGTGTCCATGACTGGTCCACCTTGGTTACCCCAAGCGGAACGAACATAAGAAATGATATTAGCAACTTGAGCGTCTTTGAGGCCAGCGCCGATGTTGGACATATTGCCGACGTACTTTTGGCCATTTACTTCGATTTCTCCGGCTAAACCGGCGAGCACGATTTTGATAACGCGCTCTTCATTACCTACAGGCCAAGGGGATCCAGCCAAGGGCGGGAAAGCACCAGGGACGCCTAAACCCGTGGCTTGGTGACAAGCGGCACAATTTTGAATGAAAAGCTTCTCACCTTTAGCGACATCAGGCTCAAATGCTTTGGGTCCGCTATCGGCGACTAATTTAGGTGCATCGAGATCAAATGAGCTGGGAGAAAATCCGCCTGAGTTGCGAGTGAGATACACACCCGCCCAGAAACCAAATCCACAAAAGATAAATACGATCACGATAGGCAGCATGGAAAAACCCTCAGCAGGTTCCTCTTTATCGCGTGCGAGGTGCGAGTGAATCTCGACGAGGCGACTGTCAGAAAGATTACCCTGTTCGCCAAAGGAGCGATTGGGCTTATCGTTATTTTGAGAATGTTGTGACATGGGATTACTGTTTCAATTTCGCTTCAGGCGAATTGTAGTCGATGCGAAGGGATTTTAAATACGCGACCAAGGCTTGCGCGCGCTCGGTGGGTTGAGTGACGCCATTTTTGTCGACCGTGTATAAGAAATTGTAGGCAGGCATCGTGCTACCTGCGGCGGGTGAGCGTAAGTGGCCGTGGATTTCGTCATCGGACTTAGCACGGGCGCCGTAGTTCGCGAGGTCAGGCCCGTTACGATGATCACCTAAAAGCAATTGAGTCTGGAGAACATAATCACGAGCCACGGTAGGACGAGGACCATAGCCCTTCGCAATATCGTTTCCTTGTCCGGCTGGACGGACTTGTTGTGTGTGGCAGGTGACGCAGCCTAACTCGAGATAAACTTGGCGACCTTGGATCGCTAAACCTGTTTCAGTTGGAGGATAAAGCGGTCCACCCTCTTCGGCGGGGGCACGTCCTAAGGTTCCTAATTGAACTTCACCGCTAATCAGCAAACCACCGAAGGAAGCTGCTAAGGTGAAGAAGATACCAGAGAGAATGAGATTAAAGTCCTTCATGTTCAGTGCAATTTAAGCGTGAGTGTTGTCGTGGGTGTTTCGCGCAGAAGCTAAGAGCATGACGAATGAGTTAATCGCAAATGCAATGTGACCCAC
>CAIMFE010000233.1 GCA_903840235.1 uncultured Opitutia bacterium
AGGTTCTTGGTCAACGATGACTAATTGACGGAATGATTTTAACCCCGTGATAGACTGGAAAGAAATTTCACCCTGATTAGAAATTAATGCGAGGGCCTCTTTGCCGGTTATTCCGTCTTTCTTTTTGGAAATCGCCCAACCAGCCGCGGGGGCAATGAGGTCGGTCATTAAAGTGCTTTTGCCCGCACCGGAGACTCCGCAAACTACCGACAGTCTTGCGGTGGGGAATTTTACATCAAACCCTTTTAGATTTCGCAGACAGGCATTTTTTAATTTCACCCATTCAATCGCATTATTTTTTTCAGTGATCGGTCGACGGCTTCCGCGTAATGGGTGAGGAATAGCGGTTTTGAGAGACTGTCCTGTAATCGACTTTTTATTGGCTTCAAGTACTGCGGCTGTTCCTTCAGCGATGATTTGTCCGCCGTGCACACCCGCACCCGGCCCCATATCGATAATATTATCCGCCGCACGCATGGTGTCTTCATCGTGTTCCACGACGAGCACGGTGTTGCCACGATTTCTCAGATCTTTGAGTGACTCAATCAGACGATCATTATCTCGTGGGTGTAATCCAATACTGGGCTCGTCTAATATATAGAGTGCACCGGAAAGGGTGGACCCGAGTTGAGCAGCGAGGCGAATGCGTTGTGATTCTCCACCCGAGAGTGTATCCGCACCGCGATCGAGTGAGAGATAACCCAAGCCCACAGAACTTAAGAATTTTAAACGTGCCGAGATTTCTGGAAGAAGGGCTTGAATAATAGCTTTTTCTCTGGGTTCACACTGCAGACTCTTCAGGAATTTCAACGCGTCATCGGGTTGAAGTCGGAGAAGCTCAGGCAACGAAAGTTTTTGTTCCTGTACTCCGATAAGTTTAACCGCTCGACCGATGGGTCCGAGTCGTTGGCCTTGGCAATCCGGACAAACACTATCACTCACGCGATCACCCAAGGCGTTTTCATTGAGGGTTTCTTCTTCGTCGGCAGAGAATTTTGTGACTTCTAGTCCGTGGCCACGACAAGTTGGGCACCAGCCGCGTGGTGAATTCCAAGACAAGTGTTTCGGGTCAACTTCAGGGAATGACTCACCGGTGGCTGGATCGCTTCGAGATGTTGAAAGATAGACCAACTGCTTCCCTTGTTCGCTAATTAAAAGACAGGCACCTTTACCAGTAGTGAGAGCCTTACGTATTAAACTTCTTAATGAGGCATCACCGTCTTCTTCGGTTTCATCAGGGTGCAAAATAATACCATCATGATCAATGGTCGCTAGAATCACATCGACGTCGTGTTCGCGGTATCGGTCGAGTCCCCCGAACCCATCCACGGGCATGATTTGGTTATCACAACGTAAATGGGTGTAGCCATGCGCCTCTGCCCACTCCGCGAGCGGTCGATGGTGGCCTTTGCGTGAACGCACGAGTGGCGCCCCGATGAATATTTTACCTCGCTTTAGGTTTTTGATATTTTTCGATATAATTCTTACGACCGCATCTTCGGTCATTTCAGTTAAAGGTTCTCCCGTGGTTGGACTGTGTAAAATACCTGCCCGAGCAAAAAGTACGCGGAGGTATTGGGCTACTTCGGTGACGGTCGCGACCGTGGATTTAGCGGAGCCGCGGGTGAC
>CAIMFE010000234.1 GCA_903840235.1 uncultured Opitutia bacterium
GAGCTTTGAAGGGATCTTTGTTGGCCATGATAAATTAAAGCAGATAGCAAAAAGCAAAGAAGGCGGGCGGGGCAAGCCCGACCGCCTTCAAAATCGAAGACTGTGTGAAATTAAGCTTCGACGGCTTTTTTAATCTTAGCGAAGTTTGGCATGGTCGCAGGATCGCGCTTCACTTCGGAGTGGATTACATTGCCATTCTTGTCGGCTACGAAAACAGAGCGTTTAGCTACGTTTAAGAGGCCGGTTTTTTCAGGAATTGCTTTGGTGTCCTTCACTTTGAAAGCTTTGAGGGCGACGCGGTTGAAGTCAGAAACGAGGGTAACACCGATATTCGATTGTTTTGCCCATGCTGCTTGTGCGAAGGGGCTGTCTACGGAGATAGCGATCACGTCGGCGCCGAGTTTCTTATACTCGTCGAGAAGACCGGTCACTTTGCAGAGTTCGTCTGTGCAAGTTTCGGTGAAAGCGAGAGGAACGAAGAGAATGACTGTTTTACCTTTTCCAACATTACGACGGAGGCTGACGTCTTTAAGGCCAGCTTCGGTCATTTGTTTGAGGGTAATTTCTGGGAGGGGGAGGCCGACTTTGAGTGGCATAGGTGTATTGGGTTGGGTTAAGGCCTGTGATTTATACTGAAATTACATAGAGGGCAAGGATGGAGGCACGAATTAAGGGGGTTTTCCCTATTTATTTTAACCTAGCCGATTCGGAAACTCAAAAAAGCCCTATTTTTGGGCATTTTTGGTATCGGTGGTCAGACCCAGCCGATTGAACCATTTACGCTGTTTTCTGACCAAAGCCCAGGTATCGAGGTTAATTCGCTCCCGGAGGCCGTCTAGGGCGACTTGGCGGCCTGACTGAATCCAGTCCATAGTCGCGCGGTAACCGACCGCACGGGCCGAGGGGAGTTCGGGATTTAAATTTAGCTTCAGAAGTTTTTCCGATTCCTCGATGAGACCCGTTTTCAGCATGAGGTCGCTGCGCTGATTGATTCGATTTTTTAATTCGGCGTCTTCGCGTTCGATTAATTCGTAGGTCACTTTGTATTGAGCGAAGGGACTTTCTTTTTGGAGGAACTCTTCACGAAGGTCGTCGAGTGAACGATCTGAGGACAGTCGACGCTCGAGAGCTTTGGCGATGCGGATGGGATTTTTGGTATCGAGCCAACCAGGTAAAACATTGCCTTCGACTTCACGGAGACGTTGGAGCATGGCGTCGGCTCCTTTTTGTTGAAGCTGTCGCACTTCATTAATCACGGCTTCGCTGACAGGAATTTCGTCGGTGACCGGTCCGAAGAAAGCGGCGAGGTAGAATCCGCTACCGCCGGTGACTAAAATATTTTTGCCGCGGGAGTGAGCGTCTTTGATGCACGCTTTGGCGTAGTCGATATAGCGAACTACTGAATAACGTTCGGTCGGTTCCACTAAATCGAGTCCGTAATGTTTGCACTGAGCTTGTTGTTCTGATGTGGGCTTAGCGGAACCGATATCCATACCGCGGTAGACGCAGACAGAATCGCACGATAAAATCTCCGCGTTATTTTTAGCGGCCCAGAGGAGTGAGGCGTCCGTTTTTCCCGCGGCGGTCGGCCCGGTTATGATGTGCAAACTTGGGAGTGATTTATCCACAGGCCCACGAGTAAGCATAGGATAAAATTACGAAACCTAAAGGTGCGGTGAGAACTAAACTATCGATTAAATCGAGGGCGCCGCCGATGCCCGGGATCGTGTGGCCCGAGTCTTTGGAAGTGGATTGTCTTTTGAAGACTGATTCAACGAGGTCAGACGGAATACTCACGATGGCAATCGGGAGAGCTAGGATCGCTGAGCGCAGAGGAGTCATGAAGGGGAACCCGAAGGCATTCACTGTCCATGCGAAGAGAGCGGCAGCGGCGGCGGAGAAAATTAAACCACCGATGCAACCCTCCCAGGATTTTGCGGGGCTGATGGA
>CAIMFE010000235.1 GCA_903840235.1 uncultured Opitutia bacterium
GGCATGCGGGCGCTTGGAGAGTTCAGTAGCCAGATTGGCTCGGACTTCAGATGATAACGGCACACCGCCACCAACAACGTGTGAGGCGTAGGAATTTAAAACCTCAACGACCGCATGAGACTCGTCCGACTTCAGCCAATCGACCGGACGAATCTCTAAAGCTATCGCCGACATTGCTTAGCGCAGTTCTTTGCCCGAACCGTCGAATAATTTAAACGCTTCAATGCTGTAAGTAGCGTCAGGCTTGGTACCCAGACGAACCTTACATGACTTCATTAAATCGCGGAAATATTCGCGGTCTTCTTTCACGATGCGATCTAAGTTAATCGGGTGAAGAAGAATATTAATTTCTAATTCTTTATCCGGACCCACTTGTTCGCGTAAACGACGGATGACGCTTAAAAGCTTACGTTGAATTTCCACCGAGACGGTGCGAGGATTTTTAACGATACCGCGACCCTGACAATGCGGACAATCCATGTACATTGAGGTCGTGTTCGATTCGGTGTGACGCTGACGAGTCATCTGCAACACGCCTAATTGTGAGATTGGTAAAATCTGGTGCTTGGCTCGATCATCTTCCATCGCTTGGCGCAAAGTATCGTAAACCGTTTTACGATCCTTGGGGTTTTTCATATCGATGGTATCAATCATGATTAAGCCCCCTAAATTACGGAGTTTGATTTGGCGGGCACCTTCGGTGACGGCTTCGATATTAGCCTGTAAAATATAGTCTTTACCGTCTTTGGTCGCACCGCGGTGCGAGCCGGTGTTGACGTCGATAGCCGTGAGCGCTTCGGTTTCATCAATGACAATTTCCCCACCGCTTGGAAGCGGAACGCGACGTTGGAAAAGTTGTTCAATCTGACGTTCGATATTGTAGCGTTCGAAAACGGGAATCGGGTCTTTATAAAGTTCAACGCGTGAACTGGAACGCGGAGAAATTTCTGCCACCAAGTCTTGGACGATTTTAAAGTCCTCGGGATTATCGACGAGAATACGATCCACTTCTTCGGTGAGAAAATCGCGAACGGTTCGTTCGATTAAACCTGGCTCAGTGTAGAGTAAAATCGCCTTTTGTTCTGACTTGTTGATCTTCTCAACAATCGATTGCCAGCGGCGAAGCAACATATGGAGATCACGTACAAACCAACGCGCTTGCTTGCCTTCACCCGCCGTGCGGATGATCACACCCATACCTTCAGGAATCGTGAGTGAGCGTAAAATATCCTTCAAACGTTCACGCTCGGGAGCTTCTTCAATTTTTCGGGAAACACCGCAAGCACCACTGAAAGGCATTAAGACTAAAAATCTTCCAGGCAGGGCGATGTTCGTTGTCGAACGAGGACCCTTCGTTCCGATGGTGTCTTTAACGACCTGAATGACGATATCAGACCCCGCTGGAAACAGCGTTGGAATGTCTTTTGCTTGGTAGCGTGCTTTACGTTGTTTTTGTTCAGCCGATTCATTGTCGCGGATGAATTCAACCTGCGAATCATTAGCCGCGGGTAACATATCCCAGTAATGCAGGAAGGCATTTTTCGACTGACCGATATCAACGAAGGCGGCTTTTAATCCCGCTTCGAGATTTTGGACGCGGCCTTTAAAGATCGAACCGACCATGCGGTTTTCACCTTTGTGTTCGATTTCAAATTTATCGAGAACGCCGTTCGTGAGTAGGGCGACGCGTTTTTCGAGCGTCTCGGCATTAATGACGAGTTCGCGATAATTAGCACGGTCTTTGGAGAAGTGCTTCACGATGCGTTGCAAGAGTGGTAACTCTTTGCGACGCTGCGCAGCTTCTTCAGCTAGTTGCTTAGGATCAACCCCGGAGGAAGTCGGCGGTGTGCTTTCTTCAGGGAGGTCGTTGAGGTTGTCGTCGGAATTATTTGGGTCGGTCATCGCAGTAGTATGGCGTTAAATGCCAGTTACCGGAGTCCCCCTATTCTCGCCGCCATCCACCGAATGTCGATGGACGCTCTGGACTAATCCGAGAAGCAAAAAGCAGCTGAGAATAAAGGACCCCCCGTAACTGAGGAAAGGTAGTGGAACGCCCGTGACGGGCATTAAATCGATATTCATGCCGATATTAATAACGACATGGGTGCCGATAATCACCGCGGCACCAATTGCTAACAAAGATCCAAAACGGTCGATAGCCAATAAGGCCGTTCGCACAATGCGCCAGAGCAACCAAGCAAAAGCGACAACGATAACGAGTCCTCCTCGGAAACCAATTTCTTCAGCCATTCCAGAAAATAGAAAATCATTATGCGCCGCAGCTTCAGGAAGGTAACCATACTTCGCTTGGGTACCCTTACCGATGCCCTGTCCTTCTAATCCGCCACGACCGACTGCAATGACAGCTTGTTTTACATTCCATGTCGCTCCGCGTCCACGCGGATCGATGATGGAGGGTGCCACAAATGAAAGTAAGCGCTCACGTTGATAGTCTTTCAAAAGAAAGAACCAGGCCGTTTCTTCATGTTTTCCGCGTACAGCTTTTGCTGGATTTAAATCATCTTCATGAGCTTTAGCGTAGGCCGTAACTTTGGAAGCGTAAGAAACCAAGTCGACGGCGACGACCGCTCCCAATAAGACGGCACTCAATCCCGCCACCATGAAAAACCTGGAACTCAGGCCGGCAACAAACAATAAGGCAAATGACAGTGGAAGGTAGATGAGTGCTGAGCCTAAGTCAGGCTGCACAAAAATCAAGACAAAGGGGAGGCCCGCCGCGGCCAAAACTTTGACCGCCGTAGGCCACGACTTTCGCCACGACCCAATCGGATTTAAGACCAACACCGCGGCGATAAAAATGAGGGCGGAAACTTTGGCGAACTCGGAAGGCTGAATGGAAAAAGGACCGAAATCCATCCAGCGACGTGCGCCGTTAATACTTCGAATAAATGAACCAATATTTATTTTAAAAAATGCACAAAAAGATATCGGCACCAGGGCGAGGATCCCGATTAAATAAATGCGGCGCGCGTGGATACGCAGCTTGCGATAATCCAATGAGGAGATCATCCAATAAGCCACCCAACCGATGGCCAAATAAATCATTTGTGAATTCGCAAAATTAGTCTGCCGATAAGATCCCGCTGAATCAATCGCGATAACCCCCATGGTGCTTAAAAGTAAGATAATGACCACCTGCGTCCAGTCCGTCCGCCAAGAAAAATTGGCAAATTTCTCCCACCAGGCGGACACCTGAGCTCCTTCACTCTCAAAAAGGCGGGACATATCTAAAATCAAACATCTAAAAGACAATGTGCAAGGCGAACCTCCCGAAAGGGCTTGCGGACTGAGCGGAGCTGGCAACTTTTAAAGCCGACCACACCGACTTCAACTGCATGGCTTTTGCCACCGACCAAAGTACCATTTCCGTAGTCATCTTTTTCGCAGGGATGATGGTCGCTTACGCTTTTTCGAAATGGCGAGCTTCGACCATAGAAACGATGTACGAAGAACGTTTAAAAAATGAAATCGAACTGGCGAGACGTGAGGCATCCTTAGAAACCTCTGAACTACAAGTTAAAGTGGAAGCGTCGCAACGTGAGGCGGGTCGACTGCTGGCGCTCGCTCAAGCCGAGACCGAAGCCGTCGCCGCCTTAAAATTAGCGAACGAAAAAGAGCGTGAGTTTTTACAAAAAGAAATATTACGACTCTCGGGATTGAAACCCGATGAAGCAAAACGCTTAGCTTTCGAAGCATTACAAAAAAATTATGAAAGTGAAGCACGCCGATTGCGTGAAGAAAATCTCGAGCGTCCCGAACAAGAAACCGAAGAAGAAGCACGCCGCATTTTAATCACGGCGATGCAAAGACTGACGACCACGACAACGCAAGATGCAACCGCGGTTTCTGTTTCTATTCCCAGCGAAGACATGAAGGGGCGTTTGATCGGTCGTGAAGGTCGTAATATTCGCACCTTCGAACAAAGTACTGGCGCCACTCTGCTCATCGATGAAACACCAGGCATGGTTTTAATTTCTTGTTTCGATCCAGTGCGTCGCGAAGTCGCGCGCATTGCCCTTGAAAGAATGGTTAAAGATGGTCGCATCACCCCTACTTTAATTGAGGATTTTGTACTTACCGCGGAAAATGAAGTCACGCGCCACGCTCAACATTTAGGACACGAAGCGGTGAGGGATTTAGGTCTTCCGCCGATGGATGTTAAGGTCGAAGAATTATTAGGCCGACTGCATTTCCGTTTATCCTCAAATCAAAATACTTTAGCTCACTCCGTCGAAGTGGCCCAAGTCTGCGCCGTGCTCGCTGCAGAAATCGGTATCGACCCGGTGATCGCGAAGCGTGCTGGATTATTACACGATTTAGGAAAAGCGATTGATGCCGATAATGGATTAACGCATGCCGCCGCGGGCGCTAATCTCCTTCGTCGCGTCGGAGAAGATCCCCGCGTCGTCAACGCCGTCGCCGCTCACCACCGCGAAGTAGAAGCGGAAAGTTTATTTGCACCTCTCGTGATGATTGCGGATAGCATCTCGGGTTCTCGTCCGGGGGCTCGTTCATCAACTTTAGAAAGCTACGCGCAACGAGTGAAGAATCTCGAAGAGCTGGTGCTCACTTTCGAAGGCGTGAAAGAAGCCTATGCCTTTCAATCGGGTCGCGAACTTCGGGTCATCGTTGATCCTGTGAAAGTGGATGACTTTGCTGCCAGTGAATTACTTCGCCGACTCCGTTCCGCGATTGAGGAAAAACTTTCCTATCAGGGTAACATCAAAATTACCCTCATCCGAGAACAGCGCTTTACCGACGAGGCTCGCTAGGCCTGGGTTAGCCCAACTCAATTAAAGGCCTAAAAAGGGCGAATTATGAACAAATTTTCACCATTTTGGCGAAATGGGGACTTTCTTATTGTTAAAGTAGGGGGAGGTACTTATTCACAGGGGTTCTAAGATGAGAATCTTAGCACCCTCGGTACCTCTCTTATTCAACATAAGTCAAAAGCAGGAAACCGAAAATACCGACCCATCAGCCAC
>CAIMFE010000236.1 GCA_903840235.1 uncultured Opitutia bacterium
CGGACGACGGATTCGGTAGTAGCAGGAGCTTCAGGAGCGACAATGCGAACAAGCGCATAAGTCGCATCAGCAGCGGCACGGAGAAAACCCTTTTTCAAGGGCAGGATTTCTATGGTAGGATGTAGCATGGAGTTTGGGAAAGGACTCCAAACATAACACACAATCCTTAAATGTCAACACCTGCAGAGTAACTATTTTATAATTAACACTAATTTGCAACTGTCAGTATTTTATAAGGCACTTTAAATGAGAGAGTTACGGAATTTCTCAACTAACTGATTTATTTCAGATTCTTTTAATGAGGGCTTACCGTCGATGTTTAGGTGGATTTCACACCAGTGGTTGAGGCGTAGGCGGCTCCAGCGTTCGCGCTTCGGTTCATCGCCCTGGACGGTTGGATTGAAGGCTAATAACTGTAAGAAAAGTTCTTTGGCCTCGGGGTTCAAGTCGTCCCGCATCAGTTCATTCTTAATAAAGCGTTTCAGGGCCTTGGCAGGGCTTCCGTCCTCAGAAATATCTCGAATCTTTTGAGCTTCGCGTGATGAACTGATTTTTCTACGGCCGTAATCAGGTTCAACAATTGAATAGTCCACAATTTCTCCAACCATACTATTCCGACTAGGTCTCAGTGATCTGATTGGTGCAGGTTTGAAATCCTTGAACTTATCAAACGAACTGCTCTTAGTTTTGAAGAGGAGCTTTTCTGCCTCGGTGGGCGTGGCTAAACTATCGATGAGGCTGTTTAATTTATGGGCAGAACTATTGTCGACTAACAGGGATTTAATCCGGTCGAGATCCCAGCCGCGCTCGGAGAGCAGTCGGGCTAAAAGAAGTTGGCGGACTTGGGTGGGGCCGAAGTTGGCCTTGCGTCGATCGTCCAGCGCGCGGTCGGCCTTGCTGATGATACCTTGGTAGACGTAGAAGCGGACGAGACGTTCGCTCGTGTTGTGCTGGGCGCCGAAGCCCAGTTCGACCAGTTTATTGGAGACGAAGTCGGCCAGCTCTTCGGCTGTGCCCATAAACTCGTCGTCATTAAGAATGGCTGATGGCTTTAACATGGTGTGCGTTAATTGAAGACAGTCTACTGTCAACAATCCCGAAATGGCAATATCTTTATGACATACAGGGGTTTCTGATTCTTAGCAGCGCGAGAGGGGAGTGGGGGAGTGGGCAAATAAAAAGGCCGCTCATTGCTGAGCGGCCTCTGTTGGTTATAATCCTAAGATTAAATTAGGAGTTATAATTGTAACCTTCTTCACCGTGATCGGTGATGTCCAAGCCACGAGCTTCTTCTTCTTCAGTGGGGCGAAGACCGACGAGAGCCTTCACAACGTAAGCGAGAATTAAGGTGGCAACAATGGAGAGTACGAGGGTTACACCGATTGCTTTGAACTGTTCGGTGAGCAGAGTGTTACCTACGATGTCTTTAAGGTTGGTGTTAAGGTTACCGTTAACATCAGCGGTCGCGAGAACGCCGGTCATGATAGCACCTAAGGTACCACCGACTGCGTGAACGCCGAAGGTATCGAGCGCGTCATCGTAACCGAGTTTAGCTTTGAGGTAAACTACAGCGAGGAAGGGAACTACACCGGCGAGTACACCGATGAGCATCGCACCGTTAGCGGTGACGAATCCAGTAGCAGGAGTGATCACAACGAGACCAGCGACAGCACCCGAGCAGAAGCCGAGTACGGAAGCGTGACCGCGGAGAATCCATTCAAGAGCAGCCCAGGTGAACGCAGCAACCGCAGCGGCGAGCGTGGTGGTCATGAAGGCTTGAGCAGCAACACCGTCAGCAGCGAGTGCTGAACCAGCGTTGAAACCGTACCAACCTACCCAGAGCATTCCGGTACCGATTGCGCAGAGAACCATGCTGTGAGGAGCCATGGATTTCTTGCCGAAACCAACACGAGGTCCGAGGATTAAGCACAAGAGGAGTGCGGACCAACCAGAGGTCATGTGAACCACAGTTCCACCAGCAAAGTCGATAGCTTTGATCGATGCAGCAGCATTCCAAACACCGTTCATTTCGCCAGTGATACCCCAGATAGCGTGAGCCATTGGGAAGTAGACGAGGAACATCCATCCAGCCATGAAGAGCATGAGTGCGGAGAACTTCATACGTTCAGCAATCGCGCCGACAATCAGAGCAGGAGTGATGATCGCGAACATTAATTGATACATCGCGAAAACATTTTGTGAGGTCCAATAAGCGTAGTCCGTGTTAGGACCAGCGCCGACACCATTTAAGAAGAAGTATTCGCTTCCACCGAAGATGATGCCGAGAGGGGTTCCGGCAAAGCTCTTACCGAAGACAAAAGAATAACCGACTGCCCACCAGAGAATGGCGACGAGTCCAGCTAATCCAAAGCACTGAGCGATGACCGAGAGAACGTTCTTACTACGAACTAAACCGCCGTAGAAAAGGAAGAGACCAGGGAGAGTCATGAAGAGTACCAAGGCGGCACAGATCATCATGAATCCGTTGTGACCAGGACCGGCGGTCTGGGCGGCAGGAGTTAAAGCAACGGTGACATTACCTTTGGCATCTTTTAAAGGTGCGGAAGGATCGCCGTTACCGAGGTAGGCTTCTAGACCAGCAACGCGCTGTTCTAAGGACGGCGCAGGTGGAGGAGTTGAAGGTTCAGCTGCATGGGCCCAGTAGGGTAGGGCCGCAAGAGCGAGGAGGGTTAATGATCTTAATATTGATTTCATGGCATGTCCCTAATCGCAATGGTTGTGCCAAGTAGCCAGAAGGGGTCAGACCTGCTAAATTTGACTAAATTTGTGCTTAACCCACCCCTTCATTTGCCTCTTTTCGAGCATTTGGGCTACTTATGGGAGGTAATTTGTCTGATTTTATGGGGTCAGCCACCTGTTAAAATACCCCACCGATCGGGTATTTTCATGCCTCTTGCTATCACTTGATTAAATTCTAAAGTTATGGGAATTGATGAGAAAATTTCTGACTAAAATTTCACGGGTAATTCCCCTTTCTTTATCGGTGATGACATTGGGCGCCCAAGAAGTTCCCGCCACTAAACCCTGGATTGTGATGTTGGATTGGCAGAACCAATCGAAACAAGACGTTTCGCATTCCACCGTTGCAGGTAGTTATGGTCGGAGTCGTACGGGTCTCGAAGCGATTTATAAAACCGACGATAGTGTCATCGATTTAGAATATTATAATTATACGAATGATTTCTCCGGCGCTCTCGCCTCCTCCGATCGCCAGTTTGGTAAGACTTCCGATTTAATGATCACGGGTTTCAAGCAGTGGAACTGGAATGAAAAATATGCGGTGCAATTAATTTATGCTCTGGAATCAGCCAAAGAAGATTCACTCAGTCTATCCGATGGATTTCGCTGGGGCCTCGGTGGAGCCGCACGTTGGAGACCTGAAGCCGAAACGGATATATCAATCGGTTTATTACTCGAAGATCGTTTTGAAAACAGCGTTCTGCTCATTCCTTACATTAAATTAATATGGTCGCCCTGCCGTTATGCCGAAGTCGAACTGCGCGTGAATGGCTTACAAAATGGTTTAATCGTCCGGAGTTTTTTAACGGAAGATAAATCGACCACTGTGGATTTCACTTTTGCGTACGAAACTCTCAGTTTCCAATTAGTTGATGCAGCTTACGGCAGTCGCGCCGTCGCCATCGGTGAAGCGGTTGCGCGCGTTGGTATTACCCAGTTTTTAGAAAGCTCTGGCACTTGGTTTGTACGTGGAGCGGTGGAGTGGACGCCTTTCAGTCGCTACACTTATAATCACGACGGTGAAACGCAGGCGGTCTTTCAAACCAGCAGTCGCGTCGGCTTAGCTGCCCGCGTGGGTGCGCGCTTCTAAATTTTCCGATGACGCCTTATCTTGAATGGGTGGGGGCTGAGGTTTCTTTCGGAGACCAAAAAATTTTAGAATCACTTTCGTTGTCCGTGCAGGCGGGCGAATTCATTTCGATCTTAGGCCCGTCGGGTTGTGGTAAGTCGACCCTCCTCAGAGTTGCTGCACAACTTCAACCTTTATCCGCCGGACAATATCACTGCGCAGCGAATGAGCAGGGTTTTGTTTTTCAAGAACACACGTTATTGCCCTGGCTCAATGCCCAAGAAAATGTGGAATTGCCGATGATTTTGCGTGGCGAAATTATAGAAAAAATTTCCGAACAGAGTCAGCAGCTTTTGACGATGGTCGGATTAGAGGGTAAAGAGAAATCTTATCCCGATCAACTCTCCGGCGGTATGCGCATGCGTGTTTCACTCGCTCGTGCCCTCGCCCTATCTCCTGCCTTACTGTTATTGGATGAGCCAAGTGGGGCCTTGGATGAGATGACGCGCAATCAACTGAATGATACTTTGGTAAACTTACACCAGACGCTTCATTTCACCGCATTGCATGTGACGCACAGTGTGCATGAGGCCGCCTATTTGGCGGACCGCGTATTTATTTTGGGCGGCCAACCAGCGAAAATTATTAAGGAATTGCGTAATCCGTTGCCGCGACCCCGTCGCGCCGAGATGCGAGATTCTTTGGAATATCACCACTTTACCGTAGAATGTGCCCGGGCTTTAAGATTGAGTTAACTTCAACTTACCCAACCTTTAGGGGTTTAATTGAGTACTAGGATGTCACCCAAGTCCCGATCCATTTTCTGTGTGTTATTTTTTGCCACGACTTTGTCGGCTCGTGAGATTGTAGTTAAAAATGACATTCAATTTAAAGCCGCTTTGAGTGCGGCGGCGAGCGGTGATGTGGTTTTGGTCGAAAGCGGTACCTATTCGAATATCGATATCAAATTCTCTCGTGGTGGAACGGAGAGTCGTCCCGTTGTCGTGAAAGCGAAAGTTCCGGGCGAAGTGATTTTAAATGGATCCTCGGTCTGCGATTTTAATTTTCCTTATACGGTCGTGGATGGTTTATTCTTTTACAAAGGATCGATTAACCCGGGCGAGGGCGAAGATAATTCCGTCGTAAAATTTAATTCTCATCACAGCGTTTTGAGAAATACGGCAATTGTAGATTACAATCCGTCAGACTTTAAAACTTCTTACTACTGGGTGTTTTTCGTGGGAAGTAATAACACGGTCGACCATTGTTACTTCAAAGGGAAAAACAATAAGCAACCTTTGATCGGTAATGCGATTGATGATAGCCGCTATAATGCGGTAAAGTTCTCGTACTTTAAAAATATCCCCTACCAAGTACTTAATGGGCGGGAGAATATTCGCGTGTGGGGCTCGGGTAAATTTGACGAGAAGGGGAAGGATGGAGCTTAC
>CAIMFE010000237.1 GCA_903840235.1 uncultured Opitutia bacterium
TGCGATGAATCTTCGCGATAGCGGACTCAACGTGATTGTCGGTCTCTATAAGGGATCCAAATCCGCTGCCGCTGCGAAGAAAAAAGGCTTCAAAGTCTATGAGACTGCTGAAGCTGTTCGTCGTGCTGACGTCATGCTCGTGGGTATTCCCGACATGAAACAAGCGGCTGTCTGGGAAAAAGACATCGCCCCTAATTTAGGCAAAGGTGGTAAGACTGTTCTCTTCATCCACGGTCTCTCCATTCACTACAAGCTCATCAAGCCTGCGAAGAATGTAGATATCGCGATGGTCGCTCCTAAAGGTCCTGGCCACGTGGTTCGCGCTCAGTACGTCGAAGGTAAAGGCGTTCCTGCCCTCATTGCTGTTCAACAAGATATTTCAGGTAAAGCTACTAAGACTGCACTCGCTTGGGCGAAAGGCATTGGTTCAACCCGTGCTGGCGTTATCAAAACTAGCTTCAAAGAAGAAACCGAAACCGACTTGTTCGGTGAACAAGCCGTCCTTTGCGGTGGTGCTTCTGAACTCGTTAAAGTAGGCTACGAAACTCTGGTCAAAGCAGGTTACCAACCTGAGATGGCTTACTTCGAGTGCTTACACGAATTAAAACTCATCGTCGACCTCATGGTTGAATCCGGCATCTCCGGCATGCGCTTCTCGATCTCCGAAACCGCTAAGTATGGCGACATCACCCGCGGTCCTCGCGTGATCAACAAAGCATCCCGCAAGGCGATGGAAGATATTCTTAAAGAAATCCAAGATGGTACTTTCACCAAGCAATGGGTGAAGGAATACAAGGGTGGCTTAAAGAATTACAATAAACTCCTTAAGCAGGGCGAAAACCATGGTATCGAGAAGACCGGACAACGTCTCCGTGCTCTCATGCCTTGGGTGCAGAAGCGCAACATTCGTGGCGCTCAAGCCGAGTATACTACCAAGTAATCTTGGATAGTTTCCCTCTAAAGGGCCGACGTTGTCGGCCCTTTTTATTTTCCGATATTGTAGACCTTAAAATGTAAATGTTGCAGGGAGTCTAAAAAAGGATGTTTTAGGCATACCCCCATGAGCTCCGACCCCATACACACGGACGGCTTTTTGGCTCGTTTAATGCGAGACCAATTAAAGCTGTCGATAAGCTGCGCCCTGTTTTTCGTAACCGCACTCGTTGCTCTTCCCCTACTTAATTACTATCAGCCCGAGTGGATGGCACAACGCGTCGCCGGATTCACACTCACCTGGCTTATTCTCGGCGTGCTCTTCTTCCCCTTCGTTTGGATCATCTCATTTATCTTCATCAAAAAATCCATCGCTTTAGAAAATGCTGAAGCAGCCGCTGCGAAGGACAGCCGAAAGAATTAAGTCATGATTCTCGCCGAAATTTCCCAAGTAGATCCGTGGATTGCCGTCTGCTCACTCATCACCGTCGTCATCACGGTCGGCATGGGTTTCTGGTCCGCTGGTAAATCTAAGAGCGCGGGCGACTTCTTTGTCGCTGGTCGCTCCGTCTCCGTCGGTTGGAATGCCTCAGCCATCTCAGGCGAATACCTTTCCGCCGCCTCTTTCATGGGCGTGGCTGGCATGGTCATGGCCACGGGTTATGATGCCCTCTGGTACCCCGTTTGTTACGCCTGCGGTTACTTATTTTTATTATTATTTATCGCGGGTCCCCTTCGTCGTTTCGGTGCTTACACGATACCTGACTTCGCTGAAGGCCGTTACGACTCACCAATCTTCCGTAAAATCGCGGTCTGCTTCGTTCTCTTCATTGGTTTCTTCTACACGATGCCACAGATGAAGGGCGCGGGTACGACCCTCGCTTATATTTTTCCGGGACTTCCTTACTGGGTCGGCGTCGCCGTCGTCGGTGCAGTGATTACGCTCAACGTTTCCCTCGGAGGCATGAAAGGAATCACATTAGTTCAAGCTTTCCAATATTGGCTCAAAGTTTTCGCCATCACTTTACCAATATTTATTTTAGCATCTATCGTCGGTCATTACGAACAACACCTTGATGCTAATAAAACTGCTTTTGAAACAGCCGCACCCAACGCCTCGCAAGTAGAACGAAAAGTTTTACCGGCGAAAGCACCGAAAGACGAACAGTGGATCGCGCCATTTGGTAAGCTCACCACCAAGGCAGTCGATGCATCCATCGCGGCAGCTCCCACACCTGAAGCTAAGGCCACCATCGAAGCGAACAAGAAACCTTATTCACTTCTCTACACTTACTCATTAATCATCGCTTTGGTATGTGGTACCGCGGGTCTGCCTCACATCTTAGTTCGTTTCTATACCAA
>CAIMFE010000238.1 GCA_903840235.1 uncultured Opitutia bacterium
ACGCACTTTAGCCCTGCGCTTGCGCGTCTGGCGTCAACTCCGCGGAGGTGAAGGACACTTCGAAGAATATTCTCTCGCTGCTGTTCCTGTATCAGCGTCCTTCCTGGAAATGATGGATATGCTCAACGAGCAACTCATCCGCGAAGGTAAAGACACCATCGCTTTCGATCATGACTGCCGCGAAGGTATCTGCGGAATGTGTTCAATGACTATCAATGGTATGCCCCACGGACCTATTCCTGGCGTTACTACCTGCCAGTTGCACATGCGCAATTTCCGTGATGGCGAAACCATCACCGTCGAACCTTGGCGCGCTCGTGCTTTCCCTGTGCTCAAAGACTTAGCGGTAAATCGTTCTGCCTTTGATAAAGTGATTCAAGCAGGTGGATTCATCACCGTGCGTACGGGCTCAGCTACCGAAGCAAATAACACTTTAATTCCAAAACCGATTGCTGACGAAGCCATGGATGCCGCTGAATGTATTGGCTGTGGTGCTTGCGTCGCTTCGTGTAAGAACGGATCTGCGATGCTTTTCGTCGGCGCCAAGATTAATCACCTTAATATTTTACCACAAGGTCAGCCCGAGCGTGAACGTCGTACTTTAGCGATGGTTAAGACGATGGATGACGCCGGCTTTGGTAACTGCACTAATTATGGTGAGTGCCAAGCCCACTGTCCGAAGGGTATTACACTCGACGTCATCGCGAAACTTAATCGCGATTATCTCCGAGCTCGCGTCAAAGAGTTTTTCTCTTCCACGGGCAAAGCGCGTAAGGGCGGAGAGTAATTAGATTAAGTTAGCTAGGCTTTCTTCGAGTCCGCCCACGCGAGCTCGTTTAAGCCATACTCGTTTATATTCGGCAACGAGTTGATCTCTTTCTTGGCTACTGAGTGGCTTGTTTTGGGCCCGACGGATTCCCGCGATTGCACAGTCTATGCCTAAAATAATTTCAGACCTTACACACTCGTCGCTGATGCCTTCAGCTAACTGACGTCCTTTTTCTAGATGATCCAGTGATTGATTGAGTTCATTGGGGTTAATGTCTTTTAATACTTCGGGTAGATTCTCCTTCGAAGTTGTCAGTAGTTCCCAAGTTAAACTCTTATTACGAATGGATTTTTGGATAGCCGAATCAAGTCGGCCAATGTGTTGAAGCACGTTGGCGGTTAATGCGGCATCATCGTTATTAAGATTACCGAGAATCGCACAGGCTTTATCGAAATCACCTTTTTGATTCGCGGCAAAACACCACGCTTGAGCGAGTCCACTTGCCAGTGGGAGCCACTGTGTTGGCCACGGTTGATGATTACCATTATCTCCCCATGATGTAATGAGAATACCTTGGGCTTGATGTTTAATTGCCGCGCCAACCGCCTCCACTTGATTGGTCAGTGCGTTATCGAGGCGACCCGTAAAACTTTGCCAGGTGCTTGTTCCCGGGGCGATGAGGTAGGATCGTCCGAGTGAGTTGAGTCTTTCTGCCTGTTGATTGAACGGATGATCAGCGTCGTAACCCCAAATCACGGGCATCGCTAGGACCGGTGCTTCGCTCGCGAGATTTAAATCTTCTAGTAAAATGTCGCCCCAGAACTGTGGAGTGCGTCCGCGTGACTCCACCAACTGACAGATCTTTTTAAGATGATTAATATAAACCGTATGCTTACCTTTTTGTTTTACGGCTTCTTTACTGAAACCTTGGCCTAGTTCCCACGGTTCATCGCCACCGATATTTACCCGACGACTTCGAAAGTGAGGAAGGTATTTATCAAGAAGTTCACCAATGAATTTTAAAGAATCATCGTCAGGCTTTAAGGTGCCAGGAATGGGCTTAAACTGCTGTGTTAATGGGTGAATCCAGCCCTCAGGACATTCCGCCATCGAGCGGTACTTGGGATGACGAAGCCACCGCTCCATGTGGCCAAACGTATTTAAATTAGGAACGAGTTCGATGCCGAGGCTTAGACATTCACGGTCGAGCTGTTCAATTTCGGCAGGGGTTAAAGGTGAAGCATCGCGCCAGACTTCTTCGTGTCCGGGAAACGCAAAACTGTGTTCGATATAAAGTTGAAACTGATTAACGCGAAGTCGTGCTAAGGCGCGAATGAGTTGACGAAATTCATTTTGGGTTGGAATTTTACAACGCGAAATATCCAACATGAATCCGCGAATCGGTAAATCCGGACTATCTAAAACCTCGCAACAGGGTAGGGCTTCGGGATTTTGCTCAAAGATTTGTCGGAGGGTTTGTGCTCCGTAAAATACGCCCGCTGCGTCCCGTGCTTTTAAGTGAATGCCGCTCGTAGTGATATCTAAATAGTAAGACTCGGATCCTAGTACTTCGGTGTATTCAATTCGACACGGGGTAGTTTGTTTAGCATCCAGCGCGGCTTCTGCCTCAGCAATCGATTGAGGGAGATTGTTGAGAAAGAGTGCGGTTGGGTGCGGTGCCTTGGGAACGGGTAAAAAACCGCCACGGAGACTCAGTTCCCGTGGACGGGGAAAGAGCTGTGGCAGTTGGGCACGCATGAAATAACCCTTACAAACTTAGTCGTTTCGAGCAAGCCATCACCTTAAGCCCAAATACTGGGTTAAAAATGCAGAATATGACGTATCTTTCCATCAAGATACATTGATGTGAACTTGCCACCCCTTCATTTTCTATTTCGATAACTTTCTATGGATCACAAAGACTCCTACATCTTCTCCTCTGAATCAGTGGGCGAAGGTCACCCCGATAAGGTGGCTGACTCTATTTCCGATTCCGTCTTGGACGCAGTTTTTGCTCAAGATAAGTTCTCGCGCGTTGCGTGCGAAACCTTGGTGAAGAGCAACCACGTCGTGATCGCGGGTGAATTAACGACCAAGGCCAAAGTTAATTTTGAAGAAGTCGTTCGTGCCGCCATTCGTGAAATTGGCTATGTGAATGACGATGACGTCTTTCATGCCGACAAAGTTTTCTTTACTAATCTTTTAACTAAACAATCTCCTGACATCGCTCAAGGGGTGGATGAACGTAAAGCCTCTGGCAAAAAGCACTCTAAGATGGGTGCCGGTGACCAAGGGATTATGTTCGGTTACGCTTCTAACGAGACCGACGAGTTAATGCCTGCTCCAGTGATGTTTGCTCACCGATTAAACCGCGAATTAGCACGCATCCGTAAATCCGGCGCACGTGGTACAGAATGGATTCGTCCTGACTGTAAGTCGCAAGTTGCGGTGCGTTACGAAAACGGAAAATTAAAAGAAATCACTAACGTAGTTATTTCGACCCAACACACCGCTGATGTAAGCCACAGCCAAATTGAAAAATTCTGTATCAATCAGATTATTCACAAGGTTCTGCCTAAGCATTTAATTGGTAAGAAAACTGAATTTTTAATCAATCCCACTGGGCGTTTCGTGATTGGTGGCCCACAAGGTGATTGCGGATTAACTGGACGTAAAATCATCGTCGATTCATACGGCGGTATGGGTCGTCACGGTGGTGGCGCGTTTTCTGGAAAAGATCCAACGAAGGTCGACCGTTCTGCTGCTTACATGGCCCGCTGGGTTGCGAAGCATATTGTGGATTCAGGAGTTGCTGACCGCTGTGAATTACAAGTCGCCTATGCGATTGGTCATCCTGAACCAACCAGCCTTCACTTAGATACTTTTGGTACCGGCAATATGTCCGATGCTTCCATCTTAGCCGCCGTGAAAGAAGTTTTCCTGTTTAATCCTGCCGAGATTATTAAACAGCTCGATTTACGTCGTCCGATTTATCGTGCGAGCACGCACTACGGTCACTTCGGTAAAAAAGGTTTACCGTGGGAAGAAACCAAGCAACTCGCGAAATTTGTTAAAGCCCTTCACCAACAATCTTAATCATCATGTATTCTCCAAAACCCTCCCGCACCAAATCTGCCAAAGCAGATTTCAAAGTAGCTGATCTCAGTCTTGCTGACTGGGGCCGTAAAGAGCTTCAAGTCGCTGAGCACGAAATGCCAGGACTGATGTCACTGCGCGCCAAGTATGCGAAAACAAAGCCTTTAAAGGGTGTTCGCATTACGGGTTCATTGCACATGACGATTCAGACCGCAGTGCTCATCGAAACCTTAGGAGCTCTCGGTGCCGATGTGCGCTGGGCTTCTTGTAATATCTTTTCAACCCAAGATCACGCCGCTGCTGCTATCGCTAAAGCGGGTTATCCAGTATTCGCCTGGAAGGGTGAAACCTTGGAAGAATATTGGGAGTGCACCATGGAAGCATTGACCTGGCCTAATGGTAGTGGCCCAGAGCTCATCGTTGATGACGGGGGTGATGCGACACTCTTAATTCACAAAGGATACGAATTAGAAAACGGATCCAAGTGGGTTAACACCAAATCCGAATCGCACGAAGAACAGGTTATCAAAAATCTTCTCAAGAAAGTTGCTAAAGAACGTCCAGGTCACTGGCACAAAGTAGTCGCCGCCTGGAAGGGTGTTTCCGAAGAAACTACTACGGGCGTAAAACGTCTTTATCGCATGCTTGAAGCCGGAGAACTCTTAGTGCCGACCGTCAATGTGAACGACACGGCTACCAAATCGAAGTTCGACAATTTATACGGCTGCCGCGAATCGTTGGTCGATGGCATTAAGCGTGCTACCGATGTGATGGTCGCAGGAAAACTCGCCCTCGTTATTGGTTACGGCGATGTTGGTAAAGGCTCTGCGCAATCTCTGCGTGGATTAGGCGCGACGGTACAGATTGCTGAAGTGGATCCGATTTGCGCACTGCAAGCGGCGATGGAAGGCTATCGCGTTGTTCGCATCGAAGATACTTTAGGTAACACCGATATTTATGTAACGGCTACCGGTAATCGCGACATCATCACGCTTGAGCATATGCAGAAGATGAAAGACCAAGCGATTGTTTGTAACATTGGGCACTTCGATAACGAAATCCAAGTGACTCGTTTGAATGACGCCAAGGGTGTGAAGAAAGAAGTGATTAAGCCTCAAGTCGATCGCTACACCTTCCCTAAAGGAAAGCAGATTTATATGTTGGCGGAAGGACGCTTAGTAAATCTCGGCTGCGCCACTGGCCACCCTAGTTATGTGATGTCGACTTCGTTCTCGAATCAGGTCCTCGCGCAAATTCACTTATGGGAAACCCGTCAAACAGCTAAACCTAGTGTTTCTGTTTTACCTAAGTACCTCGACGAAGAAGTCGCTCGCTTGCACTTGGAAAAGTTGGGTGCTAAACTCACCAAGCTCACCAAGGATCAGGCAGACTATATTGGCGTGAAGCCTAACGGGCCTTTCAAGACCGATAGCTACAGGTACTAATTATAGTCCTTTAATATCGGTGCTTGGTGGCACCTCAGCCTTTTTTGACGCATTATTGTTATGCTCAATTAAGGTCTGCCGTAATTCTTTAACTTCCTTGTGCAGGGCGCGAATCTCTCGCAATTCACCTTCGTGATCACGTTCTTCTTTTGGAAGAATTAATTTCGATGTGATGTATGCTGAAATCGAACCAAATAGAGCAACGCCGACAATCATTAATAATGCTGCTATAAATTTCCCTTCGGTCGTAACAGGATACATGTCTCCATAGCCCACGGTGGTAACCGTGGAAAGTGCCCACCAGATAGCATCGCCACCTGTGAGGATCATGGCTTTGGGGTTACTTCTTTCAGCTTCGACGATGAGCGTTGTACTAAAAAGAATAATAACGAGAGCGATTCCCGGCATCGCCAGAATTTTTTCGTTCAATGTGGTGCCCGATGTCACTCCTTTGAATTTATAAATAATTCGTGCGAGCCGGACGAAGCGATAAATACGAATCGCTTGCAGAGCACGGAAAGCCTCACTAAGTGGAATAGCCGCTAAAACATCCAGCCAGCCCAATTTCCAGTATTTTTTGCTCCAGCCCGTACGTCGCCAACGCACTAAGACGTCGATCATGAAGATAGCGCACGTGTAATGATCAATTACCATTAATCGATTTAATGTATCACGGGGTACGGTAACGAAGGTTTCCCAAATAAGTAACGAAAGGGAGATGACGGAGACGACGAGAACAGACCAATCCCAAACCTTTAATTTTTCCTGAAGCTCTTTGTCCATTCTCATAGACAAATATTAGAGAGTTTAGCCACCAAGACAAACACCGTTTTTAATATGGCCTTATCAGAAACCTATTTATTTTGGTCTATCCACCATTGGGTTGCATTCACTTCGCCCTGACTCCGCAGTCTCTGCGCATAGTCTTTCATTTGTTCATCTGACATCTTACTGATCGGTAAATCTTGAGCCTTTTGCACCAAACTCTGCAGTTGGTTTTTTTGCTGATTTAATTCTTTTAAACGCGCGTCGGCGGTTTGCCCCACGAAATTGATCGGCGTTAAGGGATCCAGTTGATTCAAAATCTTCGACTCAATATCGATACCGACTAAACTGCTGAGGAAACTCGGTTTTTCTTGGGCCTGAATTTTTTGTCCGATGTCTAGTCCGATGGATACGGTAGGCTCGGCCGCATCCATATCATTATTTTTAATATACTGATCACGGAGTTCGCCCAATTTATCAGCTACCGCCCCCACTTTACTGGTCGTGTCTTGGTTGCGTTGGGCGGAATCAAAGAGGGCATAGAGTTGAGCTTCGGTGCTCGTATATCCTGCAGACAGATAGGCAGCTTCCGTTCCAGAAGCTAAGACCAGGGAATAGTCCTGTAATGTGCCGCTATCAAGTGACTGGATTAAGCCGCCCGCTGCTTTGGAAAAATCTCCTTTTTCGAATGCCGAAAGAGAATCCAGATAATCACAAAGTGGATTTTGTGGATCGTGTGTTTTGAATGCATCGAGCGCGGCTTGTCGCTCTTCTTGAGTAGGTCCGCGTAATGCCATCTCTAATTGCACGACTGGGTTGTCACCGAATCTGGTAATCGCTTCGCGTAATAACTCGGGATTTTTACTTAAACGACTTCCAATAACGAGGCAGGTAGCATCGCGGTCGTTCGTGGTGAGATAGCCTTGGATCTGTTGATTGGTTAAAGAGGGCAGACCATTTTGACTCAGTTGCTTAATGGTCTCTTTGATTGCCGATTCACTGGTAACAATCTTCGTGGGCTCCTGCACGAGTCCTTGAATGGGCCGCGGAGTATTTGTCTGAACCACTGTTTCGCTTTTGGGTTTATTTAATCCGCGGTCATAATTCATCCATAATACGGCGAGCGCTACAATAGATACGACCACGCCAATTAATAGATACCGCTTCATTCGTTTATGATATTACACGTGAGATAGCTGAAGACAACCTCGTTCAATTGAGGGTCCAATTCGATAATTTAACCGATTAGCTCAACTTTTAGATTATTATTATTTGCTCCTTCGCCTATTTTACTCACTTTGCGTGCATGGCTGAATCGCCCCAATCATTAAGAGAATGTAAAGCCTCACCGACCGGTAGTCGCTTTATGGCTATTTGTGGATTGGGGGACATTGTCACCAAGTCGGCAAAGAATGGTTCCACTTATTTCGAATTTGTTTTAGGTGACTCCTCCGACGAAGTAAAAGTACGTGTCTTTTCTGATTCACCTCTCAAGTCGGTCCTCACCTCATTGAAGCCCGGTACGGCTGTCAGGGTCGGTGGGTCGATGGGCGAGTTTGCGGGTCGCCCAGAATTTCGTGTCGATGCTCTCGCGGCTCTCACTGATGCCGAAAAATCTGACCCTGCCATCATGGGTCGCCTTACTCCCGTGTCTCAACAAGATCCACTAAAAATGCGCGAAGAACTCAGCGCTATTATTAAACGCATTCCCCATGCACCTTTACGCGCTTTGGTGGAATCGATTCTAGAAGAACACGGAGAGCGTTTCTACGATTCAGTCGCCGCCACGGGCATGCACCACGCCTACCGCCACGGCTTACTCGAACACACTCTCCGCATGGCGCGTTGTGCTGAAGCCTTACTGCCTCTTTATCCTAAAGTGGATCACTCCCTCGCGGTCTCGAGTATCATTCTCCACGATGTAGGTAAAATTCAGGAATATACCAAACTCGAGCCTGGTATGCCACGCGCCGGTTTCACCCGCGCCGGAAATTTACATGGTCACTTGGTCTTAGGAGCTTTTATCGTGAGAGAACATGCGACCAAGGTGCAACTCGAAGCCTCATTGCGTGAACGCGTGGAGCACGTGTTGCTCAGTCACCACACGATGCGTGAATATGGTGCGTGTCAGACGCCCTCAACGCCTGAAGCGGTTTTCGTGGCACGTATTGATGATATGGACGCGAAACTTTCTGCGATTGAAGAGGAATTACGCAAGGCGCCTCCTGGTGTGGAGTTTATGCCCTTGAAGGCGATTGATGGTCAGTTGCTCATTACTCCTCCGAAAACTAAATAATGATTACGTTGCAGGAGTTGGACTTTGATCTGCCTCCTGAACGGATTGCGGCCGTGCCTTCAGAGCGGCGTGATGAGTCACGATTACTCGTTGTGCATCGTGCGACCAAGAAAATATCACACCATTATTTCAAAGATCTTGCTGATTTAATTCCGTCTTCGACGACTTTCTTCCGAAATAGTGTGAGGGTTTTAAAGGCCCGACTTTTTGGCATTCGTCCCACGGGTGGAAAAGTGGAATGTCTTTTACTTCGTCCCACTGCCAACCCTTTAGAGTGGCATTGCATGTTACGACCCGGAAAGCGTGCCTCGGATGAAGCAGGTTTTTTTATCGATGGTCATCACGCCGTGGTCATATCAATCGGCCCAGGTGGAGATTATATCGTGCGATTTAATTTACCGGCTGGATTAAGCGTCGAACAACTTGCTCAACAACAGGGTGAATTACCGCTTCCGCCTTACATCGTGGACGCTCGAAAAAACCTAGGTGTAAAAGATTTTGCCGACGAGGAGCGTTATCAGACGGTTTATGCTGAGCAAACCGCCACGCGTGCCGTGGCTGCGCCCACTGCTGGATTGCATTTCACTACTGAGTTGCTCGAAAAATTATC
>CAIMFE010000239.1 GCA_903840235.1 uncultured Opitutia bacterium
GAAGTGCGCGGCGAAATCTACATGGAGAATAGTGAGTTCGAGCGACTCAATCGCGAACGCGAAGCGGAAGGCGAAGCGCTTTACGCGAATCCTAGAAATCTTGCGGCGGGCACCGTGAAACTTCTGGATGTCGATGAAGCGAAGAAACGTCGCCTGAGTATCGTGTGCTATGGTCTCGGTGCTTGCGATCCTGCGACATTCAAAACCTTACAAGAATTTAAAGACCAATTAAAAGAATGGGGATTCCCCATTCGTGATGACATCGGTGTGCAAAAAGGAATCGATAACGCCTGGAAAGCGATTCAACACCTCGACACCTTCCGTCGCACACTTCCCTTCCCAACTGACGGCGCCGTGGTAAAAGTGAATCGCATCGCCGACCAAGAACGCACGGGCACGACCAGTAAGTTTCCCCATTGGGCAGTAGCCTTTAAATTTCCGCCCGACCAAGCAGAGACCACACTTAAAGCTATCAGCATGCAGGTGGGTCGCACTGGCGTGGTCACTCCTGTTGCAGAACTCGAACCTGTTTTATTAGCTGGATCCACCGTTGCTCGTGCTACTTTACACAATGCCGATGAAATTTCCCGGAAGGATATTCGTGAAGGCGATACCGTGCGTATTCAAAAAGCTGGCGAAATCATTCCTCAAATCGTCGCCGTCGTTTTAGAAAAAAGACCTGAAGGCACTAAGCCCTTTAATTTCGAGAAACGATTAAAAGAACTCGGACTGGAAGCTGTACGCGTGGATGACGAAGCAGCGTATAAATTAATAGCTCCTTCGCGCGAAATGAAGATTCGCCGTCTGGTACATTTCGCTTCGAAGCAATGTCTAGATATCGATGGACTAGGCGATGCCGTAGCCGAACAACTCATTTCACTCGGATTGGTCGATGCACCCGTTGACGCTCTCAAACTCACACCGCCCGAATGGCGCATGCTTGAAGGCTTCAAAGAAAAGTCTGTTGAGAATATGATATCAGGCCTCGCCGCTGCGAAACAACGCGAACTCTGGCGCTCCATTCATGCTCTCGGAATTCCTAATGTGGGAATGCAAACCGCGAAAGACTTAGCGCGACATTTCAAATCCATGGACGCTCTTGAGTCAGCCAAACTCAAAGACTTACTCATCACCAAGGTAGGCAAAAAAGGTGGCGAGACGTATGAGTCCGTCATTAGTGGCGTGGGCGAGGAAGTTTCTAAGTCCATCGCCTCATTCTTCAGCGACCCACATCATCGCGAATGGGTACAAGCACTGCGCAAGGCTGGACTTAATCTCGTAGAAAAAGCCAGTGCACAATCTGTCACAGCGGTTGCAGGAAAAACTTTCGTGCTTACGGGCACACTACCCACACTCGGACGCGATGAGGCACGTGACCTCATTGAAAAAGCAGGCGGAAAAGTTTCGGGCAGCGTCAGTAAAAATACCGACTACGTAGTGGCTGGTGAAGAAGCCGGATCCAAACTCACCAAGGCTCAAGAACTCGGCATTACCATTCTCGGCGAGCCGGAATTAAGAAAATTATTAGGCGAATAATAATTTAGAAACGCCAATCCTTGACCTCTGTGGTAAGTCGGTCTGTATAACTGCGTGGCGACTAAGCTTCTATTATTCGACTGTGATTCGACGCTCTCGGCTATCGAGGGGATCGATGAATTGGGTCGTTTGCGTGGTCCGGAAGTCTTTAAGGCAGTAGAGGAAATGACGACCAAGGCCATGGATGGTAGCACGCCGATGGAGTCCATCTTCGCGAAACGCCTAGATATGATTAAGCCGACTTTAAAAGAGTTAGAATCGATTGGGCAGAAATACATTCAAGAGGTCGAACCAACCGCGCTGGATACAATTAAAAAACTCAAGGCGAATGGGTGGACAGTCATAATTGTGAGCGGTGGTTTCACTCAGGCCATCCGCCCTCTCGCCCAATACTTAGGCATCGAACGCGTGGAAGCGGTCGAACTGCGTTTTAATGCCGATGGATCTTATGGGGGTTATGTGGAGAGCTGCCC
>CAIMFE010000240.1 GCA_903840235.1 uncultured Opitutia bacterium
AACTACCAACGAAGAAACCTTAGCAAAAACACTGAATGGCATGGTCGACACCAAAATCGGCAAATTTGCCCGACCAGAAAGAATTGTGTTTGTACCCGATCTGCCTAAGACTCGCTCAGGTAAGATTATGCGTCGATTACTTCGAGATATTTCCGAGGGCCGAGAATTAGGAAACGTCTCTACCCTAGCCGATCCAGCGGTCGTTGAATCGATACGTAATAAATTTAATAACAAATAATATGAAAAAAATCCTATCCCTGCTTTTACTCTTTATCACAGCACAAGCCTTTGCGCTCGACGTGGGCGACAAGGCCCCAGCCACCCGTCCGAAAACTCAAATTAAAGGCGAAGCCGTTAAGGCCTTCGAAAAGGGAAAGCTTTATATTTTCGAATGCTGGGCGACCTGGTGCCCTCCATGTGTGGCGTCTATCCCGCACCTCGAAGAATTGAATAAAAAAATGGGGCCGAAGGGCGTGGTGATTACGGGGGTGAATGTTTGGGAGGGCGAAAAGAGCCCTGAAGCTGCCAAAAAAGTTAAGGACTTCGTTAAGGCACAAGGCGACAAGATGTCTTATGCTATCGCAATTGGTGGAGAAAAATTTTTAAGAGACTGGCTCGAAGCCGCAAAAGTTAACGGTATTCCCCATGCGTTTGTTATCAATGGCGAGGGCGTCATCGTTTGGATGGGACATCCGATGCAATTGAACGAAAAAATGCTAGGTGATTTCCTGACGGGTACCCAAACCCCCGAACCCGAGAAAAATAAATCGGAAAAAAAAACTAAAGACGTAACCGTAAAAGACGAAACGAGTTCAGCTTTGGAGAAATTAGGAGAAGCCCTTAATAAAAATAACTTCGATTTAGCAGAAAAACTTCTCCCCGAGGCTTTGAAAAACCTTAACTCAGGAGATCAGGCTAATCTCAAAGAGTCCGTGGAATCAATCATCGCACTAGGGCGAGGTGATCCTTCAAAGATTAATGCGATGTACGAGAAATCTGCCTTGGACCACATCGACAACGCGGAAGTACAAAACGAAATCGCTTGGGACCTTTTAACTAATCCACGTTTTGGTAAAAATATAAATTTAGCCTTAGCTGAAAAATGCGCCGTTCGAGCGGTGGCTTTATCGAAAGAAGATGAGGCCGATAAACTCGATACTTTAGCCCGCGTTCGCTGGCTGCAGGGTCAAAAAGATGAAGCGATTAAATTACAGGAAAAGGCCGTGCGTAAGGCCTCTTATTTAACCCTCAAGGAAGAGTTACAACTCACACTTGATTCATTGCGTAAGGGGGTATTACCTCCGGGTGATCCCATCGATATCGCCGAATAATTTTATGGAAAGTAAAAGTCTCATTGAAAAAGCCCATTCGGCGCTACACCTACGTCTACTTTCCCTCCAGAAAAGAATTGTTAATCATCATGCGGGTACGGTGATTGTTATCGGCGGCGGCGATCGCTTAGCGGCGTCGGAATTAGCCAACCAGCTCACCGAGTGGCTCGACTCTCGCCTCGTGCGGATTTGTGCGCCCGATACGTCGCTACCAGAAAATAAACTCCGCCCCTTTCTCTGGCCCTACTGGAACCTAGCACCCGCCCAAGGTCGTATTACGATTGTCGTGGGTGACTGGACCACGCGCTCCGTGATAGCTTCAATCAATGGAGAGCTTAAAGG
>CAIMFE010000241.1 GCA_903840235.1 uncultured Opitutia bacterium
AAGGGATTAATTTCTGCCACAGGTTTAAATAGCGACGGAACTTACCGTGTGCCGGTCGAAGCTGCGATATCGCTCATCGCGTCTGATCCCGACTTAGTAAATAAAATGCGTAGTTATGCTGCGCCTGGTCCCTCTGCTCCTCAGCCTGTTGTGGTTAAAGCCGATGCCCCTAAAGTCGCTGATGAAGAAACACTCAAGCGTGGCTTAGCAGTCTACTCACGCACTTGTGTTGCTTGTCACCAACCCACCGGCAAAGGACTCGCTCCCGTTTTTCCTCCTTTAGCTGAGTCACCCATCGTGAACGGTGATGCCACTTTACCCATTAAATTTATCCTTCACGGATTGATGGGCCCAGTCACTGTCGCTGGAACAACTTACAATAGCATGATGCCTGCGGTTGCTGGTGTGAATGACCAAGAGATTTCCGACGTCCTCACTTATGTCCGTGCTAGTTTTGGTAACAACTCTGGCCCCGTGAGTGTTGAACAAGTTAAAGCGGTACGTGATGCTAATGCCTCACGGAACACGCCTTGGACCACCGCCGAACTAGGCCTTAAATAATTTTTATAATCTACGATGAGCCAGGATCACCACCGCCAATCACATTCATCCAAAAGCAATACCGGTAGCACCTTACCTGTCCGCTTATTTTTTGCTTCAGCGTTAGGTTGGTTAATTATTTCATCCGTTCTCGGACTCATCGTCAGTCTGAAACTACAACTGCCATCTTTTATGGCTGGTTGCGAGTGGTTCACTTATGGTCGTTTAGAAGTACTTCAGCGAAACGCCTTTACCTATGGCTGGATTGCAAACGCCATTTTCGGTGTGAACTTATGGATCATGTCAGCGCTGGCTCGCTTTGAATTTAAAGACAGTTGGTTGGCGGTCTGTGGTTGGTTGGGTTGGAATCTCACTCTCACTTTAGGACTCGGGGCCATTCTCCTCGGTCATCTCAACGGCTACGCACTTTTAGAAATGCCCAAGGAAGTAGCTCCGGCATTATTTATCAGTTTTCTCTTCGCTGCGCTTTGGCCTGCGGTTGCCTTTGTGCGTCGTCCCACCGGACACGTATTCGTGTCACAGTGGTATATCATTGGCGCATCGTTCGTCTTCCCCGTAGCCTTTGGTATCACCCAGTTGCTGGTTCTTTGGTATCCAACTTCGGGAGTGCTTCAGGCACTTATCCATAGTTGGTTCATCCAAAATATTCAATTACTCTGGATTGGATCATCGGCCATTTCTGCGACTTATTATTTCATCTCTAAGGAGTCGGGTCGCACCATCTCAGCTTACTATTTGGCCACCGTTGGATTCTGGACCTACTTCCTTTTCGCGGGTTGGACGGCTCCAGCTTCATTACTCGGCGGCCCAATTCCTGTTTGGATTCAATCAGTCGGCGTGACTACTGCGCTCATGATGTTGGTTCCTGTAATCATCTTAGGGATTAATTTCTTTGGAACACTTTCTTATAATCGCGGATTCGCGGGTGCTTGGAATAACACGACATTGCGCTTCATCTTAGTAGGTATTGTCAGCTTCGCCGTTTCTTCTGCATTAAATATTCTTTTCTCAACCCGCTCACTGAATGCGATTGTTCGCTTTACCGATTTCACCGTCGGCCAGCAACAGCTCGTTAATTACGGTTTCGTATCGATGGTCTTCTTTGGCGCCGCTTATTATATTCTTCCTCGGATCACTGGATCTTTTTGGCCTTCCGCTAAATTAGTTCACCTGCATTTCTGGTCCTGTGCCATCGGCGGCCTCGGATTGGCTCTCCATCTTTTAATCTGTGGTTACCCCACGGTTAATAGCGGAGTCATGAGTTATTATCTCCCCGTTATCTTCTTCGTGCTCTTACAGTTGGTGGGTCACATTGCATTTGCGATTAACTCATTCGTCATGCTCTTAGCTTCTGCGCGAAACACCCACGACAACACTCACGCTTAAATTGCACTGAACATGAAGGACTTTAATCTTATTCTCTCCGGTATCTTCTTCACCTTGGCAGCTTCCTTCGGTGGTTTGCTGATTAGCGGTGAAGTTCAATTAGGAACTCTAGGACGTGCCCCCGCCGAAGAGGGTGGTCCGCTTTATCCTCCACGTGAAACGGGTTTAGCAATCCAAGGTCGCCAAGTTTATCTCGAATTAGGCTGCGTCACCTGCCACACGCAACAAGTGCGTCCTGCTGGCCAAGGTAACGATATCGCTAAAGGTTATGGTCCACGTCCTACCGTGGCTCGTGATTATGTTCTCCAGACCCAATTACTCCTAGGTAATCATCGTAACGGGCCTGACCTCGCGAACTACGGCGCCCGCGCTAAGTCTGATGATGAAATCCACGGTCACCTTCGCTCGCCTGCCGCAGGTAGCACAATGCCAGCTTACAATTTCTTATACGTTGTAGACAAAAATGGTGTCACTCAGCCCACCGAGCGTGCGCAAGCCTTGGTCGCGTATTTAAAATCCCTTCGTATCGACTACAATTCGCCTGAAGCGAAATTGAAACAGTAATCCTATGTCACAACATTCTCAAAATAACGATAAGCCTAATCGCTCCTTTGGCGAACAGGGTAATCTTTCTGACAGTCGCCTCGTCGAGATTCACTCGCACCTGGCTCGCGACAAAGAAGAACCTAATGAAGGTTTTTCTATTTTGCCTATCGTCATTGTATTTATCTTTTGCGGTTTTGGTTTCTGGGCCGGTGTTTATCTGACGCGCAACTCGGGCGGATTTTCGGCCAGCTCATTTGATCTCGATGCTCCAAAATTAGTCGCCGATAGCGGTCCTAAGGTATTTGAGCCTGATGTCGCTAAAGGTGAGAAGCTTTTCATTCAACAGTGTGCCGCTTGTCACCAAGCCACGGGTTTAGGCGTCCCTGGTGCTTTCCCGCCCTTGGCTGGATCACCTTGGCCTGTAGGTAATGAAGAGCGCGTTATCAAAATCGTCCTCGCTGGCTTAGCGGGTGAAATCGAAGTGAAGGGTCAAAAGTACGTCGGCAATATGTCCAACATCGGCGCCGGCCTCAAAGACGCTCAAGTTGCTAATATCATTTCTTACGTTCGTTCTGCCTGGGGTAATCAAGGTGGCCCCGTCATGGACAGCAAGGTGGCTGAAGTGCGTAAAGCAATCGGTGCCCGAGGTCAGTACAGCCCTAAAGAGATTCTCGATCAGCATCCGTTAGAATCTAAATAAGAGATAATAAGATTTATAAACAAAGAAGCCCGAGGAATCTCGGGCTACTTTATGTTTATTTAAAACAGACTTACCCGTGCTTCTTAATAAAGGCAGCGATGTCGCCCTTAGGACGTGCACCGACGATTTTATCAACCACTTGACCATTCTTAAAAAGAAAGAGGGCGGGGATGGAGGTGACGCCGAGTTGGGCCGCTAAGGATTGGTTGGTATCTACGTCTACTTTGCAGATTTTGACCGAACCCGACATCTCGGTGGCTAGTTGGTCTAAGACGGGACCTAATTGCTTACAGGGTCCACACCAGGTGGCCCAGAAGTCTACCAGCACCGGGACGGATGCTGATTTAATGGTAGACTCGAACGTAGTAGCGTCGAGGTTGTCGATGAGATCGGAAGCCATAGAAATTATCCCTTAGTTTTAACGAAGAGTTCTAATAATAAAAAGACAAATGCGGCGGTGGAAGCGACCATGCCGAGAACATCGAACGAAGCTTCTAAGGTCGAAACGCTTGCACTGGGTTCAGATGAAATGGTGGGGGCGATTCTTGGTGCGCCAGCTCCAACTACTGGTGGGCGTGGGATAGCAGC
>CAIMFE010000242.1 GCA_903840235.1 uncultured Opitutia bacterium
ATCTCTCACCCTGGTTTATTAACAAACAGCAACCCATCGTCGCGCTAGGCGCATCGGCCCCGATGGCCATGGCCAAGAGCTCATCACGTGGCAGACAGGACCAAATGATGAATGCTTATGTCGCTGAGGCTGACTCACCAGCGTCACCTGCTGATATGGAAATTAAGGGTGCGACCGTGGTTACCGGTGCGACCGCCGAGACATTTATCATCGATCGTACAGCGGATGTTTTATCCGACAACAAAGTCGCCAAGGTTAATATTACGAAGCAAAACTTCCCGACCGTTTATCGTTACAGCAGCGTGCCCAAGTTATCACCGCACGTTTATCTCAAAGCCAAGGCTAAGAATAAATCCGACTTCACCCTGCTCCCTGGACAAACCTCAATCTTCCTGGATGGCGCTTTTGTAGCCAATGCGTCGCTTGATTTAGTTCCAGCCGGTCAAGAGTTCTGGACCTACCTCGGTGTTGATGCTTCGGTGAAAGTTGAGCGGAGAGAATTCGGCCGTCACGAAGAAACCAGCGGCATTTTCGGAAAGAAAACCGTCCGTACAGTTTATGATTACGTCTTTAAAATAAAAAATTCAAAACCCACAGCTATCGAACTCGTCGTCTGGGACCAGATTCCGTTTTCCGACCATGAAGATATCAAAGTGGTTCTCGAAGAACCCAAGTACGAAAAAGACTCAGAGAATCTTAAGATGTCGGACGGCAAACTTCTCGAATGGCGTTTTAATTTGAAGCCAGACGAGAAAAAAGACGTGCCCTTCCGTTTCGCGATCGAGCGTCCCGAAGGCACTCTTATTCAAGGGCTCTAATTACTTCAGAACAATTCGCTGACCGTCGTAGCACAGTCCCACCTTAGGATAGGCGACAGCTAATTCTGATTCGGGCCACTTACCGTAATCAATCTGGTAAGTCATATGAGTAATATAAGCCTGCTTAGCGTTGATCTCGACCGACATTTCGCAGGCCTTACCAATGGTCATGTGCGTGGGGTGAAAGTTCGGTCTTAAGCCATCGAGAATGGCGACGTCACAGTCTTTAGCTAAAGCAATGGCCTCGCGCGTGAGCGTTTTACAATCGGTATAATAGACGAATTTCTTCCCCGTGGATGGTTCGAAGAAAATGAGACCAAGGGTCGACTCGCTGCCGTGAGGAAGGACTGTTGAGGTCACAATACCACCGCCGGGGAGTTTTAGTTCTTTAGGGAAGAGGCTGACGTCTAATTCGATGTATCCGGGCGAGGCCATGGCGCCGATGGCGTAGGGATAAATAGCTTCGATGCGATGTTTACCCTGAGCGGTGGTATACACAGGCATCGCTTTGCCGCTATTGGTGCAAAACTGACGGAGATCATCCATGCCCAGAACGTGGTCGGCGTGGCCGTGGGTGAGGATGAACGAATCGACGTCATTAATTCGATTTACTAAACACTGCAGACGGAATTCGGGAGCGGCGTCGACCTGGACGTGGTGACCTTCGATAATGACGTGGACGCTGGTTCGCGTGCGCCAGTTTTTGGAATTAGAAAGATCTAAACCTGGATTATCATGGGCCACCAAGGGAACCCCTTGCGACGTGCCACAGCCCATGACGATAATTTCCATGCCCCGAAAAGTGTAAGACTTAACTTAGAGTGCAAGAGACATTCTCACGTCTTTTCGACAAAAAACATTGGAAAGCCTGCCTCCTTACTTGCCTCCAAAGAGCAACCCTGCTTTCTTTAGGTCATCTGTGTTTAACAACTTAACCGATAAACTGACCAAAGCTCTCCGAGACCTACGTGGGCTTTCCAAACTTACGGCTGAAAACATCGTGCCAGCTCTGAATGAAGTTAATTCTGCCCTGCTCAGTGCGGATGTTAATTTCAAAGTCGCTCAAGAGTTTACCGAACGAGTCAAAGTAGCCTGCCTCGGAAAAGAAGTGGTTGAATCCGTCTCACCCGGACAGATGGCGGTCAAGGTCGTCTCCGACGAACTCACCAAATTACTCGGCGAAGGTGAAAAAACTCTCAACCCTCAACGCCCTTTAAGAATTTTACTCGTTGGACTGCAAGGCTCAGGCAAAACGACGAGCGCCGCTAAGTTAGCCCGACACCTCATCAAAAAAGAAGGCGTTAGAAAACCTAGTTTGATTGCTGCCGATTTACGTCGTCCCGCAGCGATCGACCAACTCGAGACTTTAGCGAAGAACGAAGGAATTGATTTCCGTTCTGATCGTACCGCTCAGGATGTCCCCGCCATGGTTACACAATTAACTAAAGATGCCGAAGCATCGGGCTCGGACGTCGTGATTGTCGATACCGCTGGACGTTTACAAATCGACGCCGATTTAATGTCCGAGATCAGTCGCATTCGTGAACTGATTCAGCCTCAAGAAATCTTTTTAGTCGCAGACGCAGCGCTCGGACAGCAAGCCGTCGATGTCGCTGCACAATTCAACGCCTCTACCCCGCTGACAGGTATCATATTAACTAAGCTAGATGGCGATGCCCGTGGAGGCGCAGCGTTATCGATGAAATCGGTTACCGGTGTACCTATTCGTTACATCGGAACTGGAGAAAAATCTGTAGACTTTGACACCTTCCATCCTGATCGTCTCGCGCAACGTATTTTAGGTATGGGTGACGTCGTCTCACTCGTTGAAAAAGCTCAAGAAGTGGTCGACCAAAAAGAAGCGGCAAGAATGGTAGAGAAATTAAAGAAGTCAGACTTCGATTTAGAAGATTTCTTAGCGCAGATGAGTCAGATGAAGAAAATGGGACCGCTCGGTGACATCATGAAGATGATGCCTGGCATGGGGAATGTACAAGTCGGTGCCCGCGAAGAAAAAATGCTCGGTAAAACCGAAGCGATTATTTTATCCATGACGGTGAAGGAGCGTCGCAAGCCCGATATTCTCAATGCTTCGCGTCGAGCCCGCATTGCTAAGGGTTCAGGCACTCAGGTGAGTGATGTGAATGCGATGATTAAACAATTTACGCAAATGCGTGAGATGATGAAGATGATGAAAGGTGGCCGAGGTCATGAGCTGATGCGTAAAATGGGCCAAATGGGCGGTGGTCGCGGCGGATTCCCCGGTGGAGGTTTCCGTTAAAATGTCGGAAATGATTTCATTCGATCCTGCTCTCTTAAAAAAGA
>CAIMFE010000243.1 GCA_903840235.1 uncultured Opitutia bacterium
GTCGTCGTGCAATTTAATCCACACCTCGCTCCGATGCACCGGGGTATTTCGACGACGATTGTCGTTCCTGCTCACGGAGCTACCGCCGCTCAGGTTGAAAGTTGCTGGCAAAAAGCTTTTGCCGATAAGCCTTTCATTTCGATTTTAAAATCGGGCGATTTCCCGGATACCGCCCACGTGGCGCACTCAAATCAAATCGAGATTTCCGTCGTCGCCGACGACCGGACAGGAAATTTAATTATTACTTCTGTCATCGACAACTTATTGAAAGGCGCTGGCGGACAAGCTGTACAGATTCTCAATCTGATGATGGGCTGGAATGAAACCACGGGCCTTCGTTAATTTATCGTATTATTATGGCTATTGATTTTATTGATGATTCAGCAGGTTTGTCGGACGTCCCAGGTTTCCGGGTCGGTGCCGCGGGGTGCGATATTAGAAATAAAAAACTGGATCGGCTCGACCTGACTTTAATCGTCGCTGATCAACCGTGTAATGCCGCCGGCGTATTTACGACGAACGACGTCAAAGCCGCCCCTGTGCGGTATTCACAAAATATTTTACTCCTCTCCAAAGGACAAATCCGGGGCGTTGTCGCCAATAGCGGTAATGCAAATGCTTGTACTTCTCTGCAAGGCGATGCGGATGCTCAACTGATGGCGGAAATTTCAGCCCAAGCGGTCGGCACTCCCACTGAAGCATTTCTCGTTTGTTCTACGGGAAGAATTGGCGAGTTACTGCCCATGACAAAGGTCGCTCAGGGAATAAGCACCGCGAGTAAGAATTTATCGAATAATGCGACCGAAGGGCGGAGAGCCGCTGAATCTATTTTAACCTCTGATACCAGACCTAAAACAGCAACCGCTTCCTTTGTCTGGAAGGGTAAAAAGGTAACTGTGGCAGGCTTTGCTAAAGGCGCTGGTATGATTGAGCCGAACATGGCGACGATGTTGGCCTTTGTGGCTACCGATGCCGATGTGAACGCTGTCTATCTTAAAAAATCTTTATTATCAGCAACTCAACAATCGTTTAATTGCGTGAGTGTTGACGGAGATATGTCGACTAATGACACGGTTATTCTGATGGCCTCTGGTGTTTCTAAAGTAGTCGTGGATGAAAAAGCGGATGCCGATTTGCAAAAAATTTTCCAAGAGGCGTTGGACAAAATCTGTTTTGCTCTGGCCGAAAAGATTGTCGGCGATGGCGAAAAAATCACGAAAGTGGTGTCTGTTGAAATTCAAGGTGCGCGTACACGTGAGGATGCCGAAAAAATTGCTCGGGCCATCGGCAATTCGTTGCTCGTGAAATCCTCCTGGTTTGGTGAAGACCCTAACTGGGGCCGTTTAGCGGATGCGGCTGGCTACGCCCGGACGGGTTTAGACGAAGCCAAATTAGATATCCACTATAACGACGTGCCTGCCGTGGTGGGCGGATGTCCGATTCCAGAAAATAAGCCTAAGTGGAAGGAAGTCGTCAAAGCTCGGCAGTTTAAGGTCAGAATCAACCTGAACCTTGGTTCGGCACATTTCCGTTTACTGGCGTCGGATCTCACCGACGGATACGTGAACTATAACAAGAGCGAGTAAGATTATTTTCCAATTGCCCGTTGGCTTTCCACCCTCACTTTTAAATCTGTCCGATGAGTACGCCTGCTGTTCATAAAGCTGAAGTTCTTCTTGAAGCACTTCCCTATATCCAAAAATTCCGTGGCTCCACTTTCGTGGTCAAATACGGCGGAAGTTTTATGGACGATCCCAATCCTGAAGGCAGAGACAGGGTCGCCACGGACATTGCATTTTTAGCAGCCGTCGGCATTCAAGTCGTCGTCGTTCACGGCGGAGGTAAAGCGATTACCCGGGCCATGGAAACTGCTGGACTTAAATCTGAGTTCCGTGGCGGTATGCGGGTGACGGATGCGGCCACCGTAAAAATTGTTGAGGAAACTTTGAACATCGAGATCAACGGACAAATCTGCGACTCATTAAAAGTACGGGGCGCTAATCCTCTCGGCATGCCAGGCAATCATATCAACTTGTGCGAAAAACTTTTAAGCGCAGACGAAGCTGGTAATCCGATCGATTTAGGCTTCGTAGGTGATATTAAATTCGTGAAGGCAAAATTAATTAAGAAAGCTTTAGCGGATGGATTTCTCCCAGTCGTTTCACCGATTGCCTTGGATGGTGATGACCAAGCTTATAACACGAATGCCGATGTCGCTGCTGCCGCTATTGCTAATTCATTGCGGGCTAGACGGCTCATTTTCATGAGCGATGTCCCGGGTTTATTGGCCGATCCGAAAGATCCATCGACTTTAATTGCTACTTTAAAAGTGGGCGAAGTAGATGAGCTTAAAAAGAAGGGCGTAATCGCTGGTGGCATGATTCCCAAAGTGGATAGCGCAGTCAAGGCACTCAAAGAAGGCGTCCGGAGAGTTCACTTTATTGATGGTAGGGTTCCCCATTCGCTGCTCTTAGAGGTCTTTACCGACAAGGGTATCGGCACAGAGATTGTTCACGGATAATGTCGCACGATTCTGCCCAGTCGACCGACGAGTCTGCCAAACTCTACAGCCAATTTTTGGCTAAAAATTATTCCACGCAAGCGATCACCTTGGTGAAGGGTAAGGGTACGCGTGTATGGGATGCACACGGAAAATCCTATTTAGATTTTGCTTCAGGCATTGCCGTCAACTCTGTCGGTCATGCCCATCCTGTCATGGTTAAAAGAATCAGCGAACAGGCTGAAAAATTAATTCACGTCAGTAATCTCTACCGGAACGAGCCGCAGGCTAAGTTAGTTGAATCGCTTTCCAAATATTGCGGACCAGGAAGATTTTTATTTTGTAACAGCGGTGCCGAAGCGAATGAAGCACTTTTAAAACTCGCCCGGCTTCACGGTAAGAAAAAATCAGGCGTTGAAGGAAAATGTATCGGAGTCGTCGTTGCCGAAAAAGCATTCCACGGACGGACCTTTGGGGGCATGTCAGCCACGCCTCAGGAAAAAATCCAAGCAGGCTTTAGACCTTTATTATCAGGCTTTTCTGCTGCACCCCTCAATGACATCGCCGCTTGGGATAAAGCTATCAGTGCCACCGACACCGCCGCGGTTTTACTAGAAACCATTCAAGGGGAGGGTGGCGTTTTTCCAGCTGATCCCGTTTTCTTACAGCAACTCCAAAAAATTTGTCGGGAAAGAAATGTCCTTTTACTCATTGATGAAATTCAGTGTGGGATTGGGCGGACGGGTAAATTCTTTGCCTATGAAGCTTCGGGTATTAAACCTGATGCGATTGCCATGGCTAAAGGTCTTGGCGGCGGTTTTCCCATTGGCGCCATTTGGATGGCTCCACCGCATGATGAACTCTTTCAACCTGGTTCACATGGTACCACGTTCGGTGGTGGTGCTTTAGCTGCGGCCGCTGCGCTCGCCGTTATTGAAATTATTGAAAGCGAGAATCTCGTTTCTCGGGTAGCGGCGCAATCTCCCGCTTGGCATGAGTCTTTGAAAAAATTAGCGCAAAAGTATCCAGCGATTATCAAAGAAATTCGGGGCACTGGATACATGGTGGGTGTCGCGATGAATATTGATCCGTTGCCAGTCGTTGCCGCATTACGTGAAGCGGGACTGTTGGCTGTGCCCGCGAGTGGAATTGCGATTCGGTTACTGCCGCCCTTGAATGCAACAGTCGCCGAGTTAAATGAGGCGGTGGAAATTTTTGACCGGGTGTTAAGTGCTTGGAAAGTAGCATAAAATCACACCCGCACAGCATTTTCGCCTGTCCAAAATCGTTTCGCTAGGTAATTTAAACACCTTCTCTCATGCGTCACTTCCTCAAAGAGACCGATTTAAGTTTGGCAGAAATCCAATCGATTTTTGCTCAGGCTGCTTTGTTGAAATCGCAAAGAGGTCAGACTAAATCTCAGGATCTCGCTCAACAGTCATGGGGTTTACTTTTTTTCAAGAAGAGCACGCGGACTCGGGTTTCTTTCCAGGTAGGCGTTCATGAACTCGGCGGCCTGCCGGTGATGTTGAATGCGGATGATATGCAAATCTCGCGTGGCGAAACGGTAGCCGACACCGCCAAAGTTTTATCACGTTATTTGCATGGCATGGTTATACGGTGCCATGAACACAAACTCTTAGAAGATTTTGCGCAATCAGGCACGATGCCTGTGGTGAATGCATTATCCGACTTTCTTCACCCCTGTCAGTTTATGACTGATATGTTCACGCTCGCGGAACGTTGGTCGAAAGGAAAACCAGAAAATTTTGCGAACTCACTCAAGGGACGGAAAGTTGCCTTCTTGGGTGACACGGCCTGCAATATGGCGAACTCATTTATTTTAGGCGGAGCTGCGCTCGGTGTGGAAATCGCCTTAGCAGGTCCCGCGGGTTACGAGCCCACTGCAGAAATTAAACAGCAGCTCAAAAAAGACGGACTCAAGGAAACATTTACTTTCACGACGGACGCTGCGGCTGCGGTTAAAGGCGCCGACATGGTCTACACCGATGTTTGGGTGAGTATGGGTATGGAGGCTGAAAAGGCCGAAAGACTTAAAACCATGCAACCCTACCAAGTAAATTCTAAGCTGATGTCATTGGCTAAACCTGATGCTTACTTCATGCACTGTCTGCCAGCTCACCCCGGTGAAGAAGTAACGGCTGAAGTTTTAGCTAGTCCCCAGAGCATTATTTTTGATCAAGCGGAAAATAGACTCCACGTTCAAAAAGCCATTCTCGCCCATTTAACCCGCCACCGCTAATTTATTATTTAAAATACCATGAGTAAGAAAAAGAAAATCGTCCTCGCCTATTCGGGCGGACTCGACACCTCCGTTCTCCTTTCTTGGATTAAGGATAAGCATAACGCTGAGATGATTGCGTTCTGCGCCGACATCGGCCAAGAAGATGAATTGAAAGGCTTGAAGCAAAAAGCGCTCAAGACAGGTGCGTCCAAACTTTATATTGATGACCTCCAAGAGGAGTTCGCCCGCGACTTTATTTTCCCAATGATGCAAGCGGGTGCGATTTACGAAGGTCAATACTACCTCGGTACATCGATTGCTCGTCCACTTATCGCTAAACGCATGGTTGAGATTGCTCGTAAAGAAGGTGCGACTGCCATCGCTCACGGTGCGA
>CAIMFE010000244.1 GCA_903840235.1 uncultured Opitutia bacterium
ACGTTTCCGACGATCACCACAAATCGTTAGGGCTTTCGTCAGCGACTTAGTCATGACGTCCGCATATAATAAAACTTTACCTTCTAGGTGTCGTGCGGCACGACCCGATGTTTGAATTAAGCTGGTTTCACTGCGTAAAAAGCCTTCTTTGTCCGCATCCAGAATACCCACGAGTGCCACTTCTGGAAGGTCGAGACCTTCACGCAGAAGATTAACGCCGACGAGCACATCAAATTTTCCAGCCCGCAGGCGACGTAATATTTCAACGCGTTCAATGGCATCGATGTCGGAGTGAAGATACTCAACCTTGAGTCCATTCTCTCGCATGAATTGCGAAAGATCTTCTGACATCCGTTTCGTTAAAGTGGTTACGAGCGTCCGATAGCCTTTAGCGGCCACGGCCTTGGCTTCACCGATAATGTCTTCGACCTGACCTTTTATAGGCCTGACTTCCATAATCGGATCAAGCAGTCCCGTCGGTCTGATGACTTGTTCAGCGATGACACTCGAAACTTTATATTCATGAGCCGCTGGAGTTGCTGAAACATAAATAGTTTGTCCTGAAATAGTATCAAATTCTTCTGGTCGGAGAGGGCGATTCTCCATCGCCGAGGGCAGACGAAATCCAAAGTCGACGAGCTTTTCTTTACGTGCGCGGTCTCCGTGATACATGCCGCCGATTTGCGAAACGGAAACGTGGCTTTCATCAATGAATATAAGCTTATCGTTAGGAAAGAAATCGAGTAAGCAATGGGGACGTTCACCCGGTTTTCGGCCCGACATGTGCATCGAATAGTTTTCAATGCCCGAACAGAATCCGGTTTCACGCAGCATCTCGAGATCGTGCTCAACACGCATACGAATACGCTGCGCTTCCACGAGTCGATTGGCTTTTTCAAATGTAGCAACACGCTCTTCAAGTTCGCTGCGAATCGCATCGGCTGCGGTTTTTACCCGAGCAGCTGAAGTGACGTATTGGTTGGCTGGATAGAGATCAAATTTGTCGAGAGATTTTCCTGCTTTTAAGGTTACCGCATCGAGTTCACGAATGTTCTCTAAGGTATCGCCCCAGAACTCTAAACGAATCGCTGACTCCATATAGGCAGGCCAAATATCAATGGTTTCTCCGCGAGCTCGGAAATTACAACGTTCTAAAATCGCATCATTACGTGAGTATTGATTATTAACGAGACGGGTTAGTAGTTCGTCGCGCTTATTGACCAATCCCTTGTGCAGAGGAATCATTAAGGCCAGGAAGTCTTCAGGTGAGCCCAGGCCGTAGATACAAGAAACGGAGGCAATCACGATGACATCGCGTCGGGAGAGCAGGGCGCTGCTCGCACTGATGCGTAAACGCTCGATATCCTCATTAATCGCTGAGTCTTTCTCGATAAATGTATCGGTCGAAGGCACGTAAGCTTCAGGCTGATAGTAATCGTAATAACTAACAAAGTATTCGACGGCGTTTTCTGGGAAGAAGTTTTTAAACTCGGAATAAAGTTGGGCCGCTAA
>CAIMFE010000245.1 GCA_903840235.1 uncultured Opitutia bacterium
GGCGATGTTCACTTCCAAGCGCAACGCACCGTAGGCGGAGCCCAATTTCCACGTCAGCCCGTCGACACATTGGTTATGGAATGTACGCGCGGAGCCACCACCACGATTCCTGATATTTCCCGCGGTAAAGAAGAGGCACGTTTAATCCGAGCCATCAATCGCGTCGTCGATAACGGCGGCTCCGTTCTACTACCAGCTTTTGCTTTTGGTCGTATGCAGGAAATATTAAAATTATTAGACGAGAGTGCCGCTGACGGAAATTTAGTTGATGTGCCGATTTTCTGTTCTGGCTTGGGCATGGATCTTTGTGGCTACCTCGAAGAAGCGAGTAAGAAAACCAAACAGGTTAATTTCAGTCAGAAAGTTTTACGCGAACTCGGCGTCCAATCTTTATCACGTCGCTACGTTCAACCCGGTAAAAATTTACCGGTCCAAGGAATTTACGTTCTCTCGAGCGGCATGTTAGTGGAAAATACCCCTGCTTGGCGCGTGGCCGCCAATATTTTAGATACGAAAGAAAATGGTGTATTCTTTGTTGGCTATTGCGATCCCGACACCCCAGGGGGCGAACTGATTGGCATGAAATCGGGCGGAGAATTTAAATTTAAAGGGCTCGATCATACCTCTATTTTAAGAGCTGAAGTCGAACGTTTTCACTTAAGCGGCCACGCCGACCGAGAAGAATTAATTGATTTTGCCAAATCGCTCAGTCCAAAGGATATTATTCTCACTCACGGCGACCCCCCCGCCCGAGCTTGGATGAAAGAGACTCTGACAAAATTATTACCCGGCACTCGGATCCACGATCCCGAGCCTGGCGTAGCGATTGACCTGTGAGCGCGAACCTCGAAACTGTTTCTGACTGGCGTGACCATTTTCTCACGCGCGGACCTCGTATGTCCGCCGAAGCTTTTTTACTTAAACTTGGTTCACTCAGTGCGCAGGAGCAGCGTTTCGCTTTAACGGGTTTACCTGACACTAAAAGTTTAACTCAGCGTTTTGAAAATGCGTGGGCACAAAAAGATGACAGTCTCGGGGGTGTACCGTTCTTAACCAAAGATTTATTTTTCCGAGCCGGACACCCGACCTTCGCGGGTTCTACTTTTCTGCCTGAAGAAATCGGCATCCCACGCACCTCTTCATCACTCCCTTCCGCCTTTCAAAAAGACGCTGGAGCCGTCGAATGTGGACGCACCCAACTCAACGAGTTTGCCTATGGTTTAAGCGGGGAAAATCCACATTACGGCGACTGCCAACATCCCACCCATCCCGAATTACTTTCGGGCGGATCGAGCTCGGGATCGGCTTGGGCAGTAGCAAAAAAAATCGTGCCATTCGCTCTTGCGACAGATACCGCGGGATCCATTCGCGTGCCCTGTGGATATTGCGGCGTGTGGGGTTTACGTCTCTCGCCTGACATCAGTCCAGTCGGAGATATTTTCCCTCTTTCTCCTGGTTATGACACCCAAGGTTGGATGACGCATAATCCTTCAGATCTTATTACCGTATCGAAAGCCGTTTTAGGAAAATCGCCGAAACTTGGGAAGGGACTTTGGGTCGGCGATTTAGGTCTAGGTATGGACCCCTCAATACTAAACACTTTGAGAAATTTCATACACCCTCTTGGCATTGAAGAAGACAGCTCTGCGACCGAACTACTTCGCATCAATAGCAACAAAGCACATCAATATTTTCCGGTGCTCGGGGGAACTGCCGCCGCACGCGTTCATGCCGCATGGTTAAATCAGCGAAAAAATTCCTACGATCCGGCGGTCTGGGAAAGATTAAACCTAGCAAGCAAACGCACGGCCGATGAAGTTCGCGAAGCAGAAATATATCGACTGAAGATAACCGACACCTTCCGCACCCTCTTTAAACAATACAGTTTCATTGCGTTACCGTGTACCTTCGGTCCAGCGGTCGCAAAGAAAGATTTAACCGCTCAACATCGTGAACGCCTGCTTGCATTAAATGCACCGGCGACACTGGCTGGACTACCTGCACTCGCGGCACCCGTAAAATTAGACGGTGGATTAACCGCTGGCGTGCAATTCGTCTTCTCCGATATGACTCATTTCGGATGGGAAGAATTACTAACTCAGCTGTCTTAGAGACGTTTCTTACGTAAGTGAGCAGGTGGCTGACCTAAGCCCTCGCGATATTTTGCCACCGTACGACGGGCAATTTTTATACCACGCTTTTTAAGTTCGGTTGTAATCGCTTCGTCGGCCAAAGGTGCAGCGGGGTTTTCCCGAGCTAGAATATCGGCGATAATTTCCTGCACCCCTTCTTGGGCGACTGTGCCGCCATCTTCAGTGGAAACACCTGAAGTAAAGAACCAGCGAAACTCTTTTAAGCCATGAGGCGTGCGCATCCATTTATTCGCGGCGGCGCGACCGACGGTAGTTTCGTGAACGCCCATCTCTTTCGCAACGTCGGTCATCGTTAAAGGTCTTAATTGCGAAGGACCATGTTCAAAGAAGTCGGCTTGGCGTTCTAAAATAATGTGAGCTAGACGATCCACCGTGCGTTGACGTTCTTCAATCGCCCCAATCAGGAATTTTCCTTGGCGCATTCTTTCTAAAATATAATTACGCTCTTTTTCGCTTAGCGAATTACCAGCTAACATATCTTTATAGGCAGGCACCAAGCGCAATTTAGGGACATGGCGATCGTCTAAAGTAATTTTCCATTTTCCGTCATCATCTTTTTCGACCACGGCATCGGGCGTAATCACGCGGTTTTCATCTTTCTGAAAACGTCGAGCTGGTACCGTTTCCAATTTACCTAATTCTTCTAATCCCTCGCGCACTTGATCGGGCTCTAAGTTTAAAAGACGTCCACATTCTTCAAGTCGACGAGCCATCAAAGGCTCCCAACAATCCGCCACGAGTTTAGCCGCATAAGATAGACCGCGACGGCGGTGACGGAGTTGAGCCAAGAAACATTCACGCAGGTCGCGCGCTCCAATTCCAATTGGATCAAAACCTAATAACAAAGTATGTGCGGCAACCACGGCTTCGTAGCTTTGACCGGAGCGCAGAGCGATATTCGAGAGATCTTCATCCAGGAATCCACGATCATCGAGCGACTGAATTAAAAGTTTAAGTGCCTCTTGAACTTCAGGGTCATCCGATGCAGTACGCGCTTGTTCGGCGAGGTGCTCGGAGAGCGAAGATTCGGCCGTGACTGATTCGAACATGTGTTGGCGACGCTCTTCATCTTCCTGCGAGTAGCCCTGCGAACGCACCTCTTCGTAATAACTTTCGTCCCAATCATCCTTCATCCGTCGTAAAGCGTCAAAATCGTCATCACCCAATTTAAGTTCACGCGGTGAATCGTCCTCAGCATCTGCCTCGTTGGCCGATGGAGCAGATTCGGTTCCCGCTGGCTCCACTTCTTCAATTAAAGGATTCGCCGCTAATTCATCGGAAATTTCGCTCAATAATTCAGCCGCAGGCACTTGTAAAATTCTCAAAGACTGGCGCAGTTGCGGGGTCAAAATAAGACCCTGCACCTGTTTTTGAGATTGGTTCATGCCGTGATTGGCCATGGTCAAAAGTCATAAAGGGTTATGAGCGAATTTGCAAAGACGAAGCATCGCCAATCGGCTTGCCTAAGCGTACCCCACCGCCAACCTTACTTAGACCTTATTTTTTCAGCATCTACGCACCTTATGCGTCAATTTACACTCTACATCGACAACGAAGTTCGTGGCCCTCACACCGAGGCCGAAGTTCAAGAACTTATCAACCTGGGAACAGTTGTACCCGACTCACCCTGTATGCCCGAAGGCGCAACCGAATGGTTGCCCGCATCACAGTTCTTCACCTTTGCTGCTAAGATAAAGTTAAGTAAAAGACTTGAAGCCAACGAAGAGGAAATCGCTCTCGAAGCCAATCGCCTCAACCCTGATGACCGTCGAAAACTCATGATGTACGGCTTAGCTGATGCCGCCACGGTCGACCAAATTAATCAAACGCAAGCGTCCACCATTCTGGCCGAGCACGAAAATAATTTAAAACAGATTAATAAGAAAAATAAAATTATCGTGGGAACCATTTTCGTTCTCACGCTCTTAACGACCGTGTCGTTCGGAGTTTTCACTGATATCGGCGGATCGCTGGTCGGTAAGGTCGTCGGCCAGTTTATTAAAGATGATCCTAAGTTGCCGGACTCCATGCGCCGCTTTTCGAATGAAACTCAGCGCTTCCAAGAACTTCGCACAGAAAGTCAAAATGCAGTTTTCGCTAAACCGACGGGCGGTCAGTCCATTCAACCCTCCTTAAATGCCCGTCTAAAAATTCCCGCCACCACTGGCTACTCCGTCAACGGAAAGGTCGATTTAAAACCGTTAAACGAGATGCTTAAACGTTGGGGTATTAAGCCCGACTCCGAAATTAAACTGTATTTATTACCGAGTGAGGCCCCCGCGGAAGTATCCCAAAAAATCACCGACCAGGCGGCCGTTCTTGAAACAATCTTAGCACCTGTCGCCGACATTGCTACGCTCGAAAAAATCAAATCCGATTTAATTAGTTCATTCCCCATCGAAACTACCATTACCGAGTCTACTGCCCTACAAACAGAAATAAAAAATCTAAAACTGAATGAAGTTAGGGCTAGCATCGAACGCGTAGAATACGCTGCTCGGGAAGCGACTAGAGTTGCTCAAGAAAATGAATCCAAAGGCGGACCAGCAGCCGAAGATGCTAAAATTCGTCGCTCGTGGGGAAATAATCTCCGAGCTTTTGCTGGTAAATTACGTGATTTAGAAAATCGCTTTCAGATTTGGTCTAACCCCAACAATCGGAAAAAAGTGTGGAGTGAATTTAATAGCGGGCCGGGATCCGAATTAGCGGCCTGGATTTTAAGCACAGAGGCAAAACTTATTCCGGTTAATGAGACCGGCGAATTCACCATTCCCGAATGCGCCAATCTTGATAAAAATACCGCCGCCAACAGCATATTGGTTAGCACCCGAATCAATGGTGACAGTGTTTTTCTAGCTTGGGGTTCTAAGTTTTTAGCGAGCCAAGAAATTCAATCCACCCAAATCCCGCGCGATGTCTTTTTAGCCCGCGAACAATATAAAGTCACCACCCACACGATCACCGGAAATCGTCCGCTGGTCGTTCGCTATCGCGTCGGTGACCGCGAACTTTCTATTCGTCGCAACTCACCAAAATGGTACTTCCTAAATGTCGCCCGGGAAAAAGATTCTGATTCACTCGTGGTTTTAGTCAGTGCGGAACTCCAAGAAAAATATCCTGTCGGAAGTGTTGTTCCTTACTCCGTACTTTTAGACTTGGAACTGTTCCCTCGCCCAACTGAATCAATCACACCCTCGCCCTTTACGGCGGCCGAATAATTTTTACCCCCATGCGTTACCTCATCATCCTCCTCAGTCTTTTCAGCATCACCCTTCCCTCGGTGGCTGAAGAAAAAGCGAAGCCTGTGATTGCCCTCATTCCTAAAGGCTCTGCTCACGTCTTCTGGAAATCCGTTGAATCCGGCGCCCTAAAAGCCGGTGAAGACCTAGGCGTACAAGTTCTTTGGTCAGCACCCGAGCGCGAAGACGATCGTCGCCAACAAATGGGCATGGTTGACTCCATGATCATCCGTAAGGTCGATGTTCTTTGTCTCGCTCCACTCGACGGAGTAGCCCTTCGCGAAAAAGCCGAAAAAGCAACTAAGGCCAATATCCCTGTTATTATTTTCGACTCTCCTTTAAGCAAAGCCGAAGGCGTGAGCATTAGTTACGTCGGCACTGACAATTACGCTGCCGGAAAACGTGGCGCGGAAGGACTCGCCAAAATCCTTGGCGGTAAAGGCCGCGTTCTCATGTTACGCTACAACCCAGGTTCCAGCTCCACCGAAGCCCGTGAAGAAGGCTTTGCCGCTGGTATCAAAGCGTTTCCTGATATCAAAGTAATCAGCGACGAACAATACGCCGGCGCGACCGTCGCCATGGCTGTTGATAAATCCAAAGCCCTCCTCCTTCGTTTTTCAGGCGACCAAGCTCCGGATGGTATTTTCTGCTCTAACCAAAGCACTACCTACGGAATGCTCACCGCCCTCAAACAAAGCAAACTCGCGGGTAAAGTTAAGTTCGTAGGATTCGACCCGACTGCTTCGTTGATCAAATCACTCAAACAAGGCGAGTTAAGCGCCATCGTTTCTCAGGATCCTTATCGCATGGGCTACCTCACCGTTAAAGCTGCGGCTGACAAGATTGCGGGAAAATCGATTGAGAAGAATATCGATACTGGAGTCTCCTTCGTCACTAACGAGAATGTAGACACTCCTGAAATTCAGGCCGTCATTAAACCACAACTCGGTAACGACTAAGCTTGGATAGCGGTAATTCCATTCGCCTCGAAATGCGAGGCATTAAAAAAGCCTTCGGCGCGCAAGTGGCCTTGGCTGGAGTTTCCTTAAAACTCTCAGCTGGCGAAGTCCACGCCCTCGTCGGTGAAAACGGCGCAGGTAAAAGTACCTTGATGAAAATTCTGTCCGGTGCTTACCAGCCCGACAGCGGAGAAATGTGGGTCGACGGAAAACCTTACGCGCCCGCTAATCCGTCCGAAGCTCGTCGCCGCGGTGTGGGCATGATTTACCAAGAGCTTTCCATCGCTCCTCACCTGAGCGTTGCCGAAAATATCTTCCTTGGAATCGAACCACGCAATGGACTGCTCATCGATCACGCGAAAATGCGTGCCGAAGCGAATAAAACCTTAGCGAGCTTGGGTCATGGTAACATCGATGTAAACGAACCCGCCGGCGAATTATCCGTGAGCCAACAACAGATTGTGGAAATTGCACGCGCGCTTTCCATGGGCTGTAAAATTATCGTCTTTGATGAACCAACGAGCTCATTAGCACAGGCCGATGTCGAGCGCTTGTTCGACTTAATTGATACCCTAGCGAAACGCGGACTGAGTATTATTTATATTTCACACTTCCTCGAGGAGGTGCGACGCTTAACTAGTCGACTCACCATTCTCCGCGATGGTGCATCCGTGGCCGTCTACGAAACGAAATCGATCGATGATGCAAAAATTGTCGCCGAAATGGTCGGTCGCGAAGTCAAAGATCTTTACCCGCGCAGCCAACGAAACATCGGACCAGTTTTATTAGAAGCAACCATTCCTGGTAGCGGTAAACTTACCTTACGACGCGGTGAAGTGGTTGGACTCTGCGGATTAGTCGGAGCCGGCCGCACAGAATTTCTCCGAGCGATCTTCGGTCTCGATACCATCGACGGAAAGAATGTTTTGGTTAACGGTACCCAAAAAACTTCCGACCCTCGCAGTAATTGGCAGGCGCATTTAGGATTTGTCAGTGAGAACCGCAAAGAAGAAGGCCTCGCCCTCGATTTAAGCATCGGCGACAACGTCTGCCTCCCTGCCCTATCTAAATTAGGTAAAGTCGGCTTCATCTCACCCAGCCAGCGAAGCCAACATACTGCGCGTTGGATTTCAGATTTTGGTATTCGCTGCCAAGGACCCGACCAACC
>CAIMFE010000246.1 GCA_903840235.1 uncultured Opitutia bacterium
ACCACAATTTGCAATGAGTAACAAGGCCCTTAACCCACACGGTGGCAAAAACCACCTCATCCCAGAAACCATCAGCCTGGTCACGGCTGGTAAAAATGGTTTTTGCTTACACCAAGCTTGGGGTATCGGAATCATTCGTGCGTACGACGAAGCTACAAAGCGCTTCACCATCGACTTCCCTGAGCAGTCCAAAAAAGGACACATCATCGACGTTGCCTTTTTCTCCAACGGAAAAATTGAAATTTTAAATCCGGAGAGCATTCTCTCCCAATCCTACGCGGACGGCACCAAAGAAAAAATTGCGAAATTGGTCGCCGACGATGTACCGACTTTAATCAAAAGCATCTTAGCTGAATACCCAACCGGCGAATGCTCTTCCTACGCTCTCGAAGCTCAATTAGATCGCATCTATTACGCTTCGCTTGCTGCTGGTAAAGATCGCGCCACCGCATTCAAAAATTGGTGGACCAAAGGTCGTGCTGCTATTCGCAAAGACCGTGCCATTTTAATTCCTGAACGCAAAGGTGGAGCCTACGCTTTACTCGAAGCTCCGAAGGATGTGGGCGAAGATCTTTTCGCTCAGTATGAAATGTCACCCATCTTCGAACGCAAAATTGCCATCCTCGAAGAACTCGCCGATAGCCCAACCAACGAAACACGTTCGGCTGCGAATGAAGCTAATTTAGCGAAGGTTTCTAGCGACCTCAGCAAAGCCCTAAAAGGTCTCACGGGCTCACGTAGAAACACACATTTACCTAAGATTTTATGCGCTATTTGGAATCGCGATAAGTTCTTCCGCACCGCGGTTGAAACCGTCGATACCCAAAGCCCAACGGCTTCGGAAATCATCGCTGAAAGCAGCGACTCCGACCTCGCTAACATCGCCTTACATATCCCTCACACGAGCGAAAAAATCCGTGCGTTGCTCGATTTAATTCGTGCACACAGTGGTGAACGCTGGGCCGATCGTGCTTTCGATTTACTCCGCAATCGTGATATCGGTGGAACCAAAACCGGTTCTGCTAAATTAGTTTCCGAATGCATCTCTTATCTCTGCGACGCGGAACTCGGCGAGAAAGTGGCTAAACGTTTCAGCGAGTGGCTCGATTCACGCGACCTCCGCCCTCCTGTCATTATTTGGATCATCAAAAATCGTGAGTCCAAAAAATATGCAGAGATTGTTACCCCCTTGGTTAATCCTAACCTGCTCGCGGCCATCTTAAGCAGCATCGACGTCGAAGCGCTCGAGTCTAATTCAACAGCGCGTATTCCTCTCGTCACCGAGTTGATCAACGACAAAAATATTCTGTCCGATATCCTCATGCCGAATGGCAATAAAGTAGATATCGAAACCATCTTCGACCTCGTTCGCGTGATGTTACGCAATCAAGGTTTCGATGAAACCACCAAGAGCAAACTCAAGGCCCGCTTCCACAATATCGAACCAAGCGTCGAACAAATTTGGAAGAGCCAACAAGACGAAAACACCACCGAAGAAAGCACGCTCAAGGTTTCCAACGAAAGTAAATTAGCCCGCGAAGCTGAACTTACCGATATCGTTCAGGTCAAACTTCCCGCCACGAAAGAAGCGATTCAAATTGCGAAAGAGCACGGCGACTTACGCGAAAACTCTGAATACAAGATGGCTCGTCAAGACCACGACACCTTAACCGCCCGACGTGGTGAATTGGAAGCCATGCTCAAGAAGGCTGAAGTCATCGATTTTGCTACCGCTAAGACGGACAAGGTTTCTATCGGCACCAATGTTAAATTACATCGTGAATCCGATAAGAGCGAAATCACCTACACCATTCTTGGTGCTTGGGATGGCGAACCTGAGCGCAATATTCTGGCCTACATCACTCCCTTAGCTCGTCAGTTCTTGAATAAGAAAGCCGGCGAAGAGTTTACCACGAATATCAAAGGTCGCACTGAAAAGTGGAAAGTCCTTTCGATTACGCGCTGGACCGATAAAAAATAAGCCGAGGTTCATTCCTTGGACGCGACGAAGCCCTAGTTTTCTAGGGCTTCCTCTTTTGACACGGACCCAAACCTACTGCAATCTCACCGCATGCCCGACCCTTGGGAGTCCATTCGCCTTCTTTCTGATCCCACCCGGGCGCGGATTCTTTTCCTCATCAGCCGAGGCGAACTTTCTGTAGGCGAACTCCAAGAGATACTCGGCATGCGCCAATCACGCATTTCTACGCACCTCGCACTGTTAAAAAAATCCGGACTGGCCCATGACCGTCGCGATGGAAAAAATTCTTTTTACGTTTTAGCGGAAAATTTACCGAACGGTGTGCAAAAAATTATTGAAGCAGCCCAGCAAGCCACCGCGCAAGAATCCCAAACGCAGGCCGATCAACGAGCCCTTAAGCGCTTAGCGGAAAAACGTCGCCGTAAAACTGAACAGCATTTCAACCTCGTCGCGGAACGCCTAGGAAAAAACTACTGTCCAGGTCGCTCCTGGGAATCCATCGGGCAGATGCTATTTTTATTAACCCCGAAAGTTAAAATTGCCGACCTCGGTGCGGGCGATGGCACTCTCTCCAGACTACTCGCACGCCAAGCAGAATTTGTTTACTGCATCGA
>CAIMFE010000247.1 GCA_903840235.1 uncultured Opitutia bacterium
AAGCGAGGAGGCCACGACCAGGCGCCATTTGGGCTTTGCGGGAACACGTCGAAGGGTCATCCCCGCCTGCTCCGGTAGTCGATTCGCCTTACGGGAATTACAACGCACACAGGCGGTCACAATATTCTCCCAACTGGTTTTACCACCCACATCGCGCGGGACCACGTGGTCGAGATTTAACTCCTCTTCGCGGAATACGCGGCCGCAGTACTGACATTGATGACCATCTCTTAAATAAATATTGCGGCGACTAAAACGAATCTCGCGACGAGGTACGCGGTCGTAGGCCCCTAATAACAATACACGGGGTATACGCAGGGCAATACAGGGCGAACGAATGGCTTCTAAATCGGCAGGTGGATTAGCGAGTGAATGACTGATCCATTCCGCAGAGGAGTAAACCTGGTGGCCTTTGACGTCGGAATAAATCACGGAAGCTCGACCACGAAACAGGAGATTCATGGCACGCATAACGCCGACGATATTAACCGGCTGCCACAGACGGTTTAAAACAAGGACGCGCTGATCAAGTCGAGAGGACAATGTACCTCTAACTTAATCCGGAAATTGGGTGGGTCAACCTCCGCTCTTATTTTTCTAAAAATTTTAGAAGAATAACATTAATACGATTAATCCCAAAATACCGATACCCACGGAAATCCAAATCATGGTGTCGCGACTCATCGGAGGAACCGCACTAGCCACTGACACGGGAGCTACATCGGTTTCTTCACCTTCAAGAGCATCGATAGGACGACGAGCGGCGCGAGTAGAGTGGTGAGTATTATAATCGGCGACGGCTTTTTCGTCATCGAGTCTCAAATAGCGTGCGTAGACTTTTACGAAACCGCGGCGATAAACATCCGCCAAAGGGATGGATTCAAACTGATTCGCCTCCATCGCTTGGAGATAATCCGTACGGAGTTTGGTAAATTCTGCAGCTTCGCGCAGGGTTACGCCCAGACGTTGACGGGCTTCTTGTAGTCTTTCACCGAGTGTTTGCATAAGTAGGTTATCAGCGAGGGGATAAAAATAGGCAAGCCTCGGGTGATTTTATCTAGGGATTAAATGGGGCCAAATCAGAGCGGAGAGCCATAAAATTGGGCTTATCATTAACATTATTAATTTATTAAAGCCGGGTATATTAATGGCTATAAGTAAAATAAAAAAGCCCCAACGAGACAAGGTTTGAAAAATTTCTTCCGAGTAAATGCCTAGTCTTAGTGCTAAGCGGGATCCGTCTAATGGAGGAATTGGAATTAGATTAAACGCGGCCAGTGAAGCGTTAAGTAAAATTCCTAAAAATAAAAATTGGGCCAAGTTGCTCGTCGTGGAATTATTGTGGGACGCATCCGTAAGTACGCCAATCAAAGCAAAAATAACACAAAGTAAAACATTCATCGCGGGGCCTGCCAGGGTGATGATAATATCATCCATACGGCGGGTTTTAGGATTAGGCAGTGAAATTTGTACCGGCTTACCCCAGCCGATAATACCAAAGCCGGGACTTAAGAAAATCATCACTGCGGGAATTAAAATGGTTCCAATCGGGTCGGTGTGAGCAAACGGGTTAAGCGTGACGCGTCCCTGAAGGCGCGGCAATGGATCGCCCCGTAAATCTGCAGCCCATGCATGCCCGAATTCATGGAGACCAATCGAGATAATCAATAAAATCAGCTGCAGCACTCCCCAGCGGAGATGTTCAATGGTGGTGGCATCCATGTTTAGAAATAAACCGTGAGGATTTTCAGAATTTTGGCGAACAGATTACGTCTTGAGCAAAATTAACTAAGTATTTATAAACTCATTAATGCCACCCCGGTCACCCATACTTTTTGCTCAGAAGATGGGGCTAACATTGAAGCAGGCAAAGCTTCTAGTGAGCCTAAAAACTCCGAGAAAAATTCAGGATTACTTGGTCTTTTTCCCGCAAAATTTTGAACCCGAAGGAGATACCGCCCGCTCTGTAAAATCAGCCTTAAATGCCAATTCAGCCCAGTGTATTGAGGGCGCCATGATTGCCGCGATGGCACTCTGGTTACAGGGCCACCCGCCTCTCTTAATTGATCTCTGTGCCCACCAGGACATGGACCACGTCATTGCCCCCTTTAAACTAAACGGCAAGTGGGGTGCCATCTCGAAAACCAACTACACCTGCCTGCGGTGGCGTGATCCAGTTTATCGTTCTGTTCGCGAATTAGTGATGTCCTATTTTCATGAATTTGCCAAAGGTCGGAGAAAATCTCTACGGAGCTATTCGGCCCCTTACGATCTCCGAAAATTTCCGAGCAAACTTTGGGTTAATAACCCTAACAACTGCTGGGAGTTAACGTCTCATATTTCCAGTATTAAACATTATAAAATTGTCGATGAGCGCTCGGCTAAAAAACTTCGGCCCCGCGATGAGGTAGAAATTAAAACTGATGACCTTAATGTTTTCCCTATTCCGAAGTGGAAAAAACAAAGACTCTAATTATTGCGTAGCTTCAAACGCACACGCCGCCGCACCGACTACACCCACATTGGAACCGAGTCCGGCAGGAACAATAGAACAAACTGCAGCCAATCGAGGAAAAGCATAACGCAGAGCTTTTTCACGCACCGGTTTAAATAATAGATCACCAGCGGCGGTGACGCCACCACCCACAACAATGAGTTCGGGATTAAATGTGTTGATGACTACCGCCAAACCTCGACCCAGATACTCCGTAGTTTCATTCCATATTTTTTGGGCAAGAGCGTCATTCTTTTGTAGTGCCTCTAAAATATGATGGGTGGTAATATCTTCGATACTACCAGCTAAGTTTAAAATTTGAGACTGCGTGCCGGCTTGAATGGCCTCGCGGGTGCGACGGGCAATCGCGGTGCCAGAAGCGTACATTTCGAAACATCCGTTAGCCCCACAGGGACATGCTGGGCCGTTGATATTAAGGGTGAGGTGGCCAAGTTCCGCAGCGTTCCCATTAGCCCCACGCATCAAGCGACCATCGACAATCACACCCCCACCAATCCCGGTTGAGACGGTAATATATACCATATTTTTCTTATTTTTCCCGGCACCGAATTTATACTCTCCGAGAGCGGCGGCATTGGCATCGTTATCAATCCGTGCGGGCAAATTAAAGAAGGAGCTTAATCCGGCCTCGATCGAGTAACCCGTCCAACCTGGTAAATTAGGTGAACCATCAACGCAACCTTTCGAAATATCCAGCGGCCCTGGCGAAGCGATTCCAATCCCGATCAGTTCTTCGGGTTTAATATTTAATTTTTTAAGCAACGATTGCGCCGCTAAGTTAACGCGCTGAATCGCTTGCTCAGGACCTTGTTTGGCTAAAGTTTCTATTTTATCCGAACCAATCACTTCACCGTTTTCTGCGACTACTCCAAAAGCGAATTTAGTACCCCCTAAATCAAATGCTAAAACCTTCTTCATCAATTAGTCGCGCGATGGACGCGCATAATCATCTTGCAGACGAACCACATCGGTTAAATCAGGCGTCGATGCTTCTAAGAGAACACTGTCTTCAATGGCCTCAAAGCGGTGAATTGTGCGTACAGGAATATGTACGGCTAAACCTGGCTCCCAAATAAATTCGTTGGATTGAGTAATGCCGGCGGACTCATGTTTTTCTCCAGATTGTAATTCGCGGTAAGTGAGACGAACTTTTCCAGAAACCAGATAGAGGGTCTCGGTTTTTCTCTCGTGATATTGTAAACTTAATCGCTTTCCCTTGGTTACTTCTAAAATTTTACCAGCGTACATTTTTTGGTCAGCGAACCAAATCTCCCTCCCCCAGGGCTTGGGAACTATTTTGGGGACATGTAGAGGGTTACTCACTGGTTTATTTAATGATAATAATTTAGAGTTCGCCAAGCAAATCTCCTAAAAAATCGGGTTGATCTAATTGTCCAACAACGGGGTTAATTAACTCGGGTTTATCAACGGTTACCCTATTCACTTCACTAGAAACTCGATACATTTTCAGTAAACCAGCCTCCGGAGTAACACTCACTGTGTCTAGTGAAGACCGACTTAATGGGTGATTTGATAACCACAACTTTTGATTTTCGCTAGAAATTATCACGGGCATACGCGAGTGCACCTGCGCCGCTTCGCGATTCGGCTTGGTCGTCAGGAGACATAATGACTTTTTAGTTTCACCATCGCGTCCTATTTGTGTCGACCATAAGCCAGCTAAAATCATCGGCTCTCCGTCGGTTCTTCTAAAATAATAAGGCACTTTTAATTTTCCGACTGTCTTCCACTCGTAATAACCTTCAACTGGAATCAAACACCGGTGATGTTTCAGGGCGTCTTTAAAAGTTATCTTTTCTGAAACCGTTTCAATTCTTGCATTAGCATGTTCGTCTTGAGTTGAAGAACCTTGAGCCCAAGCTGGAACAAAGCCCCAATAAAGTTCTCCGGTTTTTAACTCACCTTGCTCGCATCGCACACAAGCGAGCTTGGTGCCAGGTGAAATATTATATCTGGGTTGTCCGAGAGAAAAACTCAGTCCCAGAGAATCATAAAAATTTTGTGCGGAAGTAAATTGAGTGACGCGGCCGCACATTTTACCAGTGGGGCGGTTTGGAATCCGCGGGTGGCGCTTCTTCATCGCCGCCGAGTTGATTTACTTTTCCTTCCATCCGCGCTAATCGCTGAGACAGAGCTGTAATTTCTTTAGATAGTTCGAGAAAGGCGCGGTCCTGCTGCTCAATATGACGTTGTAAAAACGCGATGCGCTCCTGCATTTCTTTTATTTCTGACTGCATGCAGAAGTAATACTTTAAATAAAGTATTCGAGCAAGCCTTCTGCTTTTTGTCTTTAATTACTCGGTTAAGCCACTGCTGCTACGACCTTTAACCATGCGTTGAACAGCTGCGAAACGTAAAATTTGTTCAATTTTAGCAATTTCAACCGGATCAATTTCTTTTTGACCGCGAGCTGCTTCAACCGCTTGGCGAGCACGCTCTTCCGCTTGTTCAATCGCTTTTAAATCAATTTTAGTTTCATCAATCGCCGCTTCGGTAACTACTGAAACTTTATCGGAGACCACACGCACGAAGCCTTTATCAACAGCTAGGCGCGAGGTTTTACCATTGAGCACTACCACCACTTCGCCTGCTTCAATAATCGAAGTTATGGGTAAGTGACCTTTTAAAATTCCGATACTACCGAGGGCAGTAGGCAAAGTTACACTGTCCGCCTCACCCGTGTAGGCGCGACGGTCAGGTGTAACAATTTCTAAGGTGAGCGACATTATTTAGTGAGAGCTTTTGCTTTCGCAGACGCTTCTAAAACTTCGTCGATGCTTCCCTTCATGTAGAAATCATTTTCGTTCACGTGGTCTAACTCACCTTTAAGAATCATATCAAAACCCTTGATGGTGTCTTTGAGTGCCACGTATTTTCCTGGAGAACCAGTGAAGACTTCAGCCACGTGGAAAGGTTGGGAGAGGAATTTCTGAACCTTACGTGCACGGAATACAACGAGCTTATCTTCAGGGGATAATTCGTCTAAGCCTAAGATGGCGATGATATCTTGAAGGTCTTTATAACGCTGTAAGAGACCTTGTACGCCACGAGCGACGCGGAAGTGATCTTCGCCTACAACTTCAGGTGCTAATGCAGTAGAAGTTGAAGCTAATGGATCCACGGCAGGATAAATACCAAGCTCGGCGATACGACGCTCGAGAACCACGGTGGAGTCTAAGTGAGCGAAAGTATTAGCAGGAGCTGGGTCAGTTAAGTCGTCCGCCGGAACGTAAACCGCTTGGAAGGAAGTGATGGAACCCTTCTTGGTTGAAGTGATTCGCTCCTGAAGGTTACCCATTTCTGAAGCCAAGGTTGGTTGATAACCCACCGCAGAAGGTGAGCGACCTAAGAGCGCCGAAACTTCGGAGCCGGCTTGTGAGAAACGGAAGATGTTGTCGACGAAGAGAAGAACGTCGCGATTTTGTTCGTCGCGGAAAAATTCAGCCATCGCTAAAGCGGATAACGCAACGCGCATACGAGCACCAGGCGGCTCATTCATTTGTCCGTAAACGAGAGCTACTTTGGATTTCGAAAGATCTTTTTGGTCAATAACGCCGGCTTCAGACATTTCGTGATAAAGGTCATTACCTTCACGTGAGCGTTCACCTACACCCGCGAAGACTGAGAAACCGCCCTGCTTCATCGCGATGTTATTGATGAGCTCCATAATCACAACGGTCTTACCGACACCGGCACCACCGAAGGCGCCGACTTTACCACCCTTAACGAAAGGACAGATTAAATCGATAACCTTGATACCTGTTCCGAGAAGTTCGGCAGAAGTTGATTGTTCGGTTAAAGGAGGAGGAAGACGGTGAATAGGATAACGCTTTTCCGCAACAACTGGACCGCGCTCATCAACAGGGTCACCCGTTACGTTAAAAATACGTCCGAGAACTCCATTGCCCACAGGCACGGAGATAGGAGCGCCCGTGTCTAAAGCTTTAGTTCCACGTACGAGGCCTTCGGTGGTGGTCATCGCGACGGTACGCACTAAGCCTGAGCCTAAGTGCTGTTGAACTTCGAGAATCAGACGGGTGTCCTTATTCTCTACTTTGTAATCAACTTGGATCGCGTTGTAAATTTCTGGGACTTTGTCCGCAGGGAATTGGACGTCGACGACGGCGCCGAGTACTTGAGTGATGGTTCCGGTAGTGCTCATATCTTTTGTATTTTGTTAAAGG
>CAIMFE010000248.1 GCA_903840235.1 uncultured Opitutia bacterium
CGTCCTTCGCAACGGGCTCATCGTCAATGAAGGTAAACGCTTTCATGCTGATATTCTTGTTCGAAATGGAAAAATCGAACGCATCGGACAGATTCCAGCCGACGTTAAAGCAGACCATGAAATCGATCTCGGCGGTAAACTAGTTTTACCAGGTCTGATCGACGACCAAGTTCATTTCAGAGAACCAGGATTAACCCACAAAGCTACTATTGAGAGTGAAGCACGCGCCGCTGTCGCTGGCGGGGTGACCTCGTTCATGGAGATGCCGAATACCAATCCTCCCGCTACGACAATCGAGGAATTAGAATTAAAATACACACGCGCCGCTCAAGTCTCCGTGGCTAACTATTCCTTTTTCTTCGGAGCCACGAATTCAAATCTCGAAATTTTAAAAACCGTTGATGCCTCAAAAGTTTGTGGAGTGAAAGTTTTCATGGGCTCATCGACGGGTGATATGTTGGTCGACCAAGCCACCACACTCGAAGGTATTTTTAAACACTCGCCTACCCTCATCGCCACGCACTGTGAGGATACGCCGATGATTAAGGCAGCTGAAGCGGTGGCTAAATCAAAATGGGGCGAAGACGTTCCAGCGAGTGAGCATCCCATTATTCGTAATGCAGACGCTTGCTACGCATCATCATCACTTGCCGTGAGTTTAGCCAAGAAACACGGGGCCCGACTGCACGTCCTGCACATCACTACCGCCAAGGAGTTAAGTCTGTTTTCAGCGGAGCCCCTTGGAAAAAAACGCGTCACCGCCGAGGCCTGCGTGCATCACCTTTGGTTTAGTGACCAGGACTACGCCACGCTCGGACATAAGATTAAGTGCAATCCGGCAATTAAGACCGTGCAAGATCGCGCCGCCGTTCGTGAGGCGGTGAATCAAGGAGTTATTGATGTGATTGCGACCGACCACGCACCGCATACGGCCGAAGAAAAAACTCAGAAATACTTCAAGGCACCGTCCGGACTTCCCCTAGTTCAACACTCTCTCCTGATACTATTGGATTTAGTCGACCAAGGAGTCTTCACCTTAGAAAAAACGGTGGAACGTGCGTGTCATGCCCCGGCACTTTTATTCGGGGTCGAAAATCGCGGCTTCATTCGTGAAGGCTATTGGGCTGACCTCGTGGTCGTTGATCCCAAAAAGTCATTCACCGTAAAGAAGGAGAATATCCTGTATCAATGTGGATGGTCACCTCTTGAAGGACACACTTTCAAAAATACTGTTCACCAAACTTTTGTGAACGGAGTCAGCGTGTACGAAAACGGAAAAGTAAATCAGTCCTCGCGCGGCATGCGCCTAAGTTTCAACGGAAACCGACGTTAAAACTGCTTACTCTCCTGCGGGAATCTCGTCCTTGGCGCCGGCTTCATAACGCTCGCACCAAGCTTTGGACCACGAAGCAAAATCGCCCGCGGCAATATGCTCGTGGGCTTGTCTCATGAGATCTTGCAGGAAGTGAATATTATGGAGCGCGAGCAAGGTACCACCGAGGGATTCAGTCGCGTGGTGTAAGTGACGAAGATACGCGCGTGAGAAATTCTTGCAGGTATAATTATCTAAACCTTCCACGAGTGGACGGTGATCTTCTTTGTA
>CAIMFE010000249.1 GCA_903840235.1 uncultured Opitutia bacterium
AAACAAACGGAACTCATTTTAGTCGCGGCTCTAATTATTATTCTGGGTGTTCCGCATGGAGCTCTGGATACGCTGTTTGCTAGGGAGTTGTATGGAGTTAATTCAGTCGTCGCGTGGATTAAATTTTCGGTGATTTATTTGGTCATGGCCGCTTTGGTAGTGGGGTTATGGTATTTGGCGCCGCTCTTATTTTTAATAGGGTTTATTGGCATTTCGATTGCGCACTTTTCGGGTGATCCCGATGGCGAGACCGGATGGTTCATTCGGCTCATTTATGGTGGGGCGATTATTTTTATTCCCGTTTTAAAGCATCCTCAGGAAATTGCGGATGTGTTTAGTTTGCTCGTGGGCACGTCGAGCAGTCAGGCGCTGATGCCATGGATGTCGGGTTTAGCTTTACCTTGGCTGTCAACGTTGGCTGGTGTGTTGCTTTACTTAGTTAGCAAAAAATCACCGCTCAGTTATGAGTTATTGAGTTTAGGTCTTATCGCTTATTTTGTGTCACCCCTTATTTCGTTTACCATTTTCTTTTGTGGGATGCATAGTGCGAGGCACATTATTCGCACGGCAGCTTTTGCGAAATACTCACAGCCCGTGTTGCTTTTAGGTGCGATGCTATTGCCGATGATTGGAGTATTGGTAATGTCAGTCGCTTCCTGGTTCTTGCTTAAGAATCAAACACTGGATGGTCGCGTCGTGCAGATTGTCTTTGTAGGCTTAGCGGCTTTGACCGTGCCCCACATGGCATTGGTGGAGCAAGTGAGGGTGAAGGGGTGGATTGCGAGTTCAGGTAAGACCTGAACTCGAGGGGACAAGCTGGCACGTGGGCACGTTGGCAAGGGGAGAGGCCAAATAACTAAGGTAAATGCTTTAGGGGTGTGGGGTTGAGGTTGGGTTTGATGGAATTGAACTATGGTGATGAAGGAATTGTGGACTATTGAAACTGCTGATGGATTTGAAAAATCATTTAAGAATTTACGTAAGCGCCATGCCCAGAGTGCCGATCGAGCGTTAATAAAAACATACCACTATTTAAATGTTTGGCTGAATAATCCACAGTTGGGGAGAGGATTTAATAATCCGGGGTGGATTCATCAAGAGGGACGAGGAATTATGGCTGTCGACCAGGGAACTCAGTCGAACCTGGCTCCAGTTAGGATTTATTTTTGGTTAGAAGAGTCTGAATATAAAATGTGGCTGATTCGTGCTGGTGATAAGAAATCACAATATGCAGATATTGCATATTGCCATCGATGGCTAGAAGAGTTTAAATCATCACAATGATTAAAACTCGTAAGAAGAAGGTTCGTAGTCTGAGCTTACTGGCTTCAGAATTGTTGGGCTATAGTAGGCTGGCCGCTAAAGAATTACAGGGTCAGTATGACGATACTCTACTGGGCGCACATTTAGAGAGACTGCGCTGCGATGCGGGGCTTACTCAGGCTGAAGTCGCTAAACGTATGGGTGTGACTCAATCAACGGTATCGCGCCTAGAGGATAGTCGGTGGCAGGATATGAAATTGGGCGAGTTGGACGATTATCTTAAGGCGATGAAATAAAGTTGAGGGGACAGGTGGGCAAGGTGACACGGTGACAAGTGGAGAGGCAAAGATACACGGACGCGACGCAGTCGCACCCCTACCTGATCACTTCGTGATAAAGGGGCGGGCGGAGGCTTGGCACCAGAGCTTGTAAATATTGATCACGTTTTTGCGAATGCCGGTGACAGGGATTTTTAGGAAGCCATTGCGCTTGGCGGCTTCGAAAAGAATACGTTCTTTTTGGGTGAGGCGATGTCCGACCCCGCGATTCCCAATCTTGCCACGAGTAGATTCTCCGCGGCTTAGTTTCTCAATGTCATCTTTACGGGGGCGAGTTGGCACGTTGGCAAGGTGACAAGGGGAGAGGCAAAAAGCAAATCAGCGCGAGTGAAACACGAATAGTTTAGGGGGCGAGGGTTTCGTTGGCACGTTAGCAAGGGGAGATACAAGGACGCGACGCAGTCGCGCCCCTACCCAATGTAAATACCGCTTCGGTGGTGGTTTGACAGGGGTAGGTTTTTGATATGAATTATGGTTATGCTTAAACGTCTCCTCCCTTTATTTATGTGTGCGGCTGTTTTTGCGGAGGCGCCCCGTCCACGTCCTGGGTTTGAAGGATTGAATGTACGTTTAACGTCGGGTTTCGCGTCGGGAAGTAGCGATGCACAAGATGAATCCAATGGCTTTGAAGTAACGGGTAATTTTTCGATGACTCAAGTGGGCACGTGGAATTATGATTGGGGTTTTCGTTATGCGCAGAAACGTCATGATTGGATGAATGCTCCGGTGGATTTTGGTTTAGTGCGTGGAGTCTCTTTAAATTTAAGTGGTTATCAGACCATTGAAGGAATTCGAAAGCGTTATGCAGTTCTGCAGGTGAATGCGGACGCCGCGGAGCATGCTTCATTGTCGGGTGCCGTTACGGTACAGGGTTTGTATGGTGCTGACTGGAAATTATCGGAAGAGTGGACGGTAGGTTATTTATTCTTGGCGGAAACACGTGCGGTGAGATCTGCGATGGTTTTAGTGGTGCCTACTTTCCGTTGGAACTTTGCGCCGAATTGGTCGCTCGGCACTGGAAGGAAATCACTGATCTTAGATTACAAGATTGATGACGTATGGAAGTCATCGCTGGCGCTGATGTTTTTACAGGAGGAAGCACGCTTGGCGGATTTGGGCGGTCAGCGTCAGGATTTTGAGAGTGAACGCGTGGCGGCGATTTTTGGCTTTAAGCGTCAGACAACTGGACGTGTGCAAGAGATCAATTTAGGTTGGGCTTTTAGTGCTAAAGCTCGAACCGAGTTGGGCGGAGTGCAGTCAAAATTTGATTTAGCCCCTGGGGCTTTGTTCAGTATTTCGTCGAAGTGGAATTTCTGATTCAGGGGACAAGGTACGCGAGCACAGCTCGCGAGGGGACACGTGGGCAAGTTGGCACGTTGGCAAGGGGAACACTATTGAGGGGACACGGGGACAAGGTGACATTGGGACGCGAGTGAAACTCGCGAGGGGACAAGGTGACAAGGGGGTAGTTACCTGATACGAGTTGCGTTGAGGGGATTTTATAGTAAGATTATTGTATGAGAACGAAATGGTTAGTTTGGGTGATGGGACTTTGTCTGGCTTGTTCGTTGTTGGCTGCTGACGATAAGAAAGATGAAAAGAAGAATGTGACGACAACAACGAGCGGCACGATTGATGGTCAAAAAGTAAATACACGCACTTCTACATTTGGAGGGGTCACTACCACGACTGGCACCATCGGTGGAGAGAGAGTGAATACAAGAACGTCGACCTTTGGTGGAATCACGACGACCACAGGAACGATTGGTGATAAGCAGATTAATACGCGGACTTCTACTTTCGGTGGGATAACATCAACGACCGGTAAGCTAGGCGATCAGAGGGTGGACACGCGTACGTCTACTTTTGGTGGGATTACGACGACCTCGGGTAAAATTGGTAATGAGGCAATTAAGACAAGGACTTCCACCTTTGGCGGCGTGACAACGACGTCGGGTGATCTTGGGGAGGAAGAGGTTGAATTGAGGCAGACGCAATTTTAGGCGATGCCTAAAATTGAGGGGGCGAGTTAGCAAGTTGGCACGTTGGCGAGGGGAGATACAAAGAGACGAAACATAATTAATTGAGGGGGCAAGGGACGTGGCCGAAGGCCACGAGGGGACAAGTGGGCAAGGGGAGCGCGTGCGTTGCACGCGAGGGGACAAGTGGGCAAGTTGGCACGTTGGCGAGGGGAGATGCAAAATGAAGGGAAAACAATTGCGAGGGAGGTGGGGAGTGTTTCTAAATAAATCGATGAAGGCGGCGTTGCTACTCTCTCTGGTCCTATTGAATGGATTGTGTGCGGCGGAGTTGCCGGTGTCGTTCGTGGGGAGTGGTCCAGAATTAAAATATTTAAAGACTGAGCGAGGGGATCAAGTTTGTGATTTCTCACATGCGGGATACGGCGGTGGTGGCGTTCCATTTCCAACCTCGAACAATAAAAAAACTGTGGGTGCCGTCACAGGTGACGCGTCGGAGGCGATTCAATCAGCGATCAATCAAGTTGCATCGATGCCATTAGTTGATGGCGTGCGTGGCACGGTCGAGTTGTCAGCTGGCACTTATAACTGTTCGAAAACTTTAGCCATTAAAACGAGCGGCATCATTTTAAAAGGTGCGGGTAGTTCGGCGGGTGGTACGGTGATTAAACTCACGGGCAAGCCGCATATTGCTATCATGATAGCGCATGAGGTGTCGCAGGGGGAGGGCAAAGACTCCAAGAAGAAATCCAAATCTGAAAATGGCGGCGAAGGAAGAATGAAGACGCTCTCCAAGCCCACTAAAATTACGGATGATTATGTGCCATCGGGAAGCACGGTCATCAAAGTGCAATCAGCTTCGGGCCTAAAGGCTGGGGATACCATTCTGATTACGCGTGAGGCGAGCAAGGAGTGGATTCGTTTTATGGGGATGGATAATTTAATGGATGGCGGAAAGTTGGAGACTTGGATGAAGGAGGATGCGGAGATTAACTATTTACGGAAAATTAAATCGGTAAAAGGAGATGAAATTACTTTGGTGGTGCCGTTGACGGATTGTATTGATGCGAAATATTTAAATAAGTCGGGGGCAACGGTTACGAAGGTAGAGCCGCCGAAGAAGATTACGAAGTGTGGGGTGGAGAATTTTAAAATTGAGGCGCCGAACCCGGTGGGTGATTGGCGAGATGCACAGAATATCGGAGTCATCATTAACAACGCAGAAGATATTTGGATGAAGAATATAGGAATGAAGAATACTTTTCCGGATTTTCAGGTGGGCGAGGATTCATCGCGCGTAACGATCGAAGCCTTGAAGAGCGAGCATCCTGGGGAGATTAAGCAGAGTGAGAAATCGAATGGTTATGCTTCGTATGTGAGACTACTCGGGACGCAGGTTCTGATGAATAAATGCACGATGAGTGGGGATAATGCTTTTTATGTTTCAACCTCGAACACCGAATCGCAGTTGAATGTGATTTTAAATTCTACGTTTAACGGCGATGGATCTATCCAACCGCATATGACTTGGTCGACCGGTTTACTGATTGATAATTGTAAGCTGAATCAGGGCGGAATTATTATACGCAATCGTGGCAAAGCGGGGTCGGGTCATGGTTGGACGATGGGCTGGTCGGTTGTTTGGAATTGTTCAGCGAAATCTATTACTGTGGAACAACCGCCTGGGGCTACTAACTGGTGTGTGGGATCGAGCGGAAAGTATGAAGTCGAAGATAAGGGCAAGAGCACTTGGCTATTTATGAAAGGGTCGTCAGTGACGCCGAGTAGTTTGTATCAGGCGCAGCTGGCAGCGCGCCTAGGGGACACGTGGGCAAGGTGACACGGTGACAAGGGGAAACAAATTGAGGGGACACGGTGACATGGGGAGAGGCAAAGATACATAGAGCGATGCAGTGGCGCCCCTACCTGACTGGCAGTTGGGCGGAGGTGGATTGGAGCCACGCGTCTAACTTCTTCTTTAAACTATTTTTGATTTCAATTTCTGAATTGGATAGGTCGTGCGATTCACTGGGATCTTTTGCTAAATTATA
>CAIMFE010000250.1 GCA_903840235.1 uncultured Opitutia bacterium
CTACACGTTTCACGGGCAATGAAGCTTCGTCTAAAATTTCGTCGCGGAAGAAATTCGTCACGGGAACTTCGGCAGTCGGAATTAAATAAAAATCATCCGTTTGCGCGTGATACATCTGTCCTTCTTTATCAGGGAGCTGACCGGTCGCCGTCGCACTCGCTGCATTCACCAATAAAGGAGCGTGAACTTCAGTGTATCCGGCGGAATTGGCTTCTTCTAAAAAGAATTGAATTAAGGCGCGTACTAAACGTGCCATATCACCCACATAAAAAGGGAAGCCCGCGCCAGTGACTTTGACGCCACGTTCGAAATCAATCGCTTTGGCAAACCAGGCGATATCCCAGTGGGGCTTGGCTGCTGGAGAAATTAATTGATCTACGTCACCCCAAGTAGAATGAACTTTATTGTCATTTTCGGTGCGACCTTCGGGCACCGTGTCATGCGGAATATTGGGGACCGTTAAGCTGACCTGTTTCCAAACTTCTTCAGCTTCACTGACTTTCTTTTCTAATTCTTTAACGCGAGCCGAAGCCTCTTTCATCTCCGCCAACTTCGCTTGAAATTCAGGCGAGCCCTTAGGCATCGTGGCCATCTCTTTATTCGCTGCGTTTTGTAAAGCGCGGGCGTTTTCAAATTCGGCAACGGCGTGACGGCGAACTTCGTCGGCGGCTAACACGGCCTCGAGATCCACTTGAAATTTTTTGCGAGCAATGCCTTTACGGACAGTGTCGATTTGCTCACGAAATAACTTAGGGTCTAACATGGTTAGACTTTGTTTAATTTACCCGCCCAAGGGCAACGGGGAAGTCACAAAAAAACTTAAAAAAGTTACCCCGACGGGGGTTAAGTACCCTTTTAACGGCGACTTCCTTTAGCCGAACTCGCGTCGCCACCCTTTTCGGCCGAGACCACGTCTGTCCGATCATAGGTAAAATTAAGCTCTGCCTGACCCAGTGTCATATCCTTAATAGCAGCCAACATAGCATCTCGGTTTATTTGCTTACCCGTAACCGTTAATTTCGGCTGAGCGGATAAAGCGTAAACGGTGATGGTATATTTTTTGACGCCTGGACCTTTAGAATGTGGAGGAGCGTAAGTTAAATCGGGACCTACGCAATTAGATCCATTCACACCGACGCCCTTCGTCGCCTTGGCAAGTGAGGTAACCGTATTGGGAATATTATATAAAATCCAATACCAGCGGGCCGGGTCGCCTTCATGCGGAAAGTGATGCATGATCACCACAAAAGATTTCGTACCCACGGGTGCACCCTTCCACTCTAGCGGCGGACTAATACCCGCACCATCTCCCGTAAATTCCTTGGGAATACTTCCACCCTCCGTCATCACCGAACTCTTTAAAACAAAATCAGATTTTTTCTTGGGAGTCTCCGCGAGGAGAACCGAAGAAAATATTACTAATATGAGGAAGTTTAAAAATGAGCGGTGCACTCTTTTAAAACCCCGACAAAATTAAAAAGTAACAGACTTAGAAAACCTCGGTCGCGCTGAAGAATCGCTTAATTTCAGCAGCGGCAGCTTCTGGGCTGTCCGAGGCGTGACAAACATTGCGCATCATCTCGGTTCCAAAATCTCCGCGAATGGTGCCTTTAGGCGCGACTTTTGAATTCGTTGGTCCAAGCAATTCACGCACGCGAGCGATTACGTTTTGACCGCTTAAAACAGCGATAATCACTGGACGTGAAGACATGAAAGTTTCGATGTCTGGATAAAAAGGCTTATCCGCAACGTGTGCGTAGTGTTCGCGTAATTGACCAGGCGTGAGGCGGGTTAATTTGCAGGCTTGAATGTCAAAACCAGCAGCCTCAAAGCGTGCCAGAACAGTGCCATAAAGGCGGTGCTCCATACAATCGGGTTTTAAAATAATAAGGGTCTGCTCCATAGATTTAATTGGAGAGAGTTTGTTTAGACCTATTTGACAAGACGGAAAGGAATAAACCCGAGATTTAGGCCTTCAAAAGCATGCAAATCGCTTGAACCGCAATGGCCTGACCCTGGCCAATCGAGTCCATGCCTTCGTTCGTCGTCGCTTTTACCCCTACCTGATCTTCGCCCACTTCTAAAAGTTCTGAAATAGATTTTTTGATTTCGTTGATGTGTTCAGAAATTTTTGGTCGTTCGGCGATGACGACCACATCGATATTCCCCACTATCCATCCCAGTTTTTTAATCTCCTCGAGGGCCTTTTTAACAATCAGTCCGGATTTGATATTTTTGATATTTGGATCGGTGTTCGGGAAATAATATCCGATATCGCGAAGTCCAGCTGCGCCCAAAAGAGCATCGGCGACGGCGTGCAATAAAACATCCGCATCGGAATGCCCATCGGGTCCAATAGTTGAGGGAATAGTGACCCCTCCCAGAATACAGGGGCGGCCGAAGACGAGCGGATGGATGTCGTAACCGAGTCCAATACGGTAGGGAGGTTGGGCTGACATAACCCTGTTTTAGTGGATAATTTGCGAAAGGAAAGCCATTGCATAAAACCCTTGAAAGAAAGTTAACAAGTGGCAGAGTAACGGCCTGTAGGTGTTAGGCGCGGTAGCCAAGTGGTAAGGCCGGGCTCTGCAAAAGCCCCATGCGTCGGTTCAATTCCGACCCGCGCCTCCAATTTAAAGTAACAAAAAAGGCGTCC
>CAIMFE010000251.1 GCA_903840235.1 uncultured Opitutia bacterium
ATCATGTCTCAAGTTGCTGAATCTTCTCACGCCCCCACTTCAACGGGGATCGACCACAAGAAGCTCATCATGTGGCTCTTCTTGGCTTCGGATTGTATGTTCTTCGGAACACTCATTTCGACCCACCTGCTTTATCGTAAACTTTATCCAACCGGTTTTACCGACGCTGAAGGCCATCAGCGCTTCATCCAAAATCTGTTCAACATCGAGTTAACCTCCTTCTCCACGTTCATTTTGTTAATGTCGTCATTCCTGATGGCGTTAGCCGTTTCGGCGATGCACAAGGGACAGATTAAATCATTCCGTCGCAATGTCCTCGGCGTGATTTTCTTCGGATTAATCTTCTTGGGCTGTCAGGTCTACGAATTCACTCACTTCTTCCACCAAGGTCTCACCATTCAGAATAGCGTCTTTGGTTCTACCTTCTACGTTCTCACGGGTACACACGGTACGCACGTGGCGATTGGCATTCTGTGGTTAATTCTTCTCTACTTCTACAGCTTCACCGGAAAACTCGGTGGACATGTGGGGGCGCTGGATGTGGAAGTCGCCGGACTTTACTGGCACTTCGTGGACATCGTTTGGATTATCATCTTTACCGCTGTTTACCTCGTTGAATATCTCGGGCCTTCAGGCTTCTGGGGTACGGGACTTCCTTTAACTAAATAATCTTTTCCCATGTCACACGCTGCCACTGATAAAAATTTAATCACCGAAGAGATTCGTCGCTATCACCACTTCATCACGCTCGCCCTTTGGTTAGCCGCGATCACGGGTGTAGAAATTGTCCTCATTTTCTTGCCGGTTTCATTGCCGATTATTCTCACCGTACTCTGTGCTCTCTCGGCGATTAAGTTCTTTGCGGTTATCCTTTGGTTCATGCATTTGATTTATGACCATCGTTTACTGTTCTGGATTTTCGTCGCTGGTCTCGGCCTCGCCTTTGCTACTTTTACTGCTCTGTTATCACTCTTCGCCGTCGAGCGAATTGATACGAAGTGGTTTAGTTAATCGCTCCACAGAGCGAGATAGGTAGGTCGGGTTTTTTGCCAAAATCTTATCAATGAATATTCCCCTCCACTGGCACACCGAGCCTTTATTGCTGCTCTTAGTGGTCGGTGTTCTTTGGGGATATACTTTAATTTGCGGACCGTATCGTGAAAGCTTCGCACCGCAGCTTACCCGCTACCCCATTAAAAGCAGTACTAGTTTTTATTTAGGCGTCTTTGTGGCCTATATTGCGGTGGGCTCTCCGCTCGATCAACTCGGCGAGAGCTTTTTATTTTCCGCGCACATGATGCAACACATGTTACTGATTTATGTGTCTGCCCCGTTGATTGTTCTAGGTCTACCGCCTCAACTCACTGATGCGTTCTTATTAAAAAACCCTCGCTTCACAAAAATTCTCAAATTTTTAGTGCACCCACTCACCGCAGGAGTTTTTTTTAATCTCAGTTTCTCCGTCTGGCATTTTCCTGAACTTTATGACGCCGCACTGAGCAGTCGCCCGCTTCACATCGTTGAACACTGGATGATGTTCCTACCGGCTTTAATCATGGTTTGGCCTCTGGTGTCTCGCTCCAAGGTTTTACCAAGACTCGGTGGCGGCGGCGCAATGTTCTACTCATTTGCTTTAATGATTGCCGACTTACCCATTTGGGCGGCACTCATTTTTGCGGAGCACCCCATTTACGAAACCTATTTATTAGCCCCACGCATTTGTTGGCTCAGTGCCAGTCAGGATATGATTATGGGCGCCGTCATCATGAAGGCCTTTAATGAAGTCTTCGCCCTCACCAACATGGGTGTAGCTTTTTACGCCTGGTACCAACGTGATCGCTAATTAAAACTGTTCGTTACGTCTTATTAACGGAACGGCAATCGCGAGGACGATTAAATTAGGTACCCAAACTAAGAGGTCAGGACGGAGGGCAGGGGACTTCACCCAGCCCGCAGCTGAACTGAGAACATAATAACTGAGACAAATTCCAAGAGCAATGGCGGCGTTGATAAAGGTTTCGGATCGGCCCACGCGCATTGCTAGGGGAATGGCTAATAATGCTAACGCAAAAATTGAGAAGGCTGAGGCCAGGTGAGCCATGAGTTGTTTTCGGGCTTCCATTTTACCTTGGATAATTTCTGCTGGCGTAGACTGTGATGTCACTTGCCAACCTTTCTCTATGGCTTCGAGCAGTTCACTCGTCGTTAGCCAGCGAAGTTTTCTTTCCACGGTTCCGGAGTCTTTGAAAATAGCATCTGCCGGAAATTCCATCACGGAATCGTTGGCCGCGGCAAAGGAAGAAGGCTTTGCAAAACTGAGTTTCTCATCAACCCGACTTTCCATCCGTGCTTCTTTAAGTCTGACGCGGAGGAAGATCGAGCCATCAGGTTTATCGACTCGTTCGAGTCGTGCTTCCTTGGCCTGAATGGACTGAACTAATTTACCATTATTATCTAAGCGCCAGAGCCAGAAATCTTTTAAGACATCCTCGTCGCGCGAGCCCGCTCGAATAACCAGGCCTTTAAATTGGCGATTGAGTTCGCCAGGTGTGATAATTGATGCGGGATTTTCTCGAGCTGACCCGATGAGTAAGCGTTTGTACTCGGTGTTGGCCCGGGGTGCTATTTCTAGATTAAGCCAAGCGGCGAGCAGTGTAAAACAGGCGGCTAAAATAAGCGCGGGTTGCGCAATGCGTAATAATTTTATGCCCCCCGCTTTCATGGCCGTGATTTCGTTTTGCGAACTCATGCGTCCAAACGCGATGAGGAATCCAGTGAGAACGCCCATCGGCAATGCGTAGGGAATGACTCCCGGAAAAAGTAGCCCCACTAGTTCGATGCCTTGCCACGTGCTCACCCGACCCGTGGCCACCGCCCCCACCACTTTTTGTAAGACATTACCTGCCACTAAAATGAAAACAAACGCGCTCGTAGCTACGATCGAAGTAATCGCAGTTTCAATGAGTACGTGGCGGTCGAGAATGCGCACGCTCACATCAAACCCGAGAGGACCCATAAGTCCAAGTCCAAAGGATTGAGATTAATTAAACTAGCAGGAACCCAGGGACTTCTGAATGGCTGCTTTCACGAAGGCTGCAAAAAGGGGATGTGCCTTATGGGGCTTAGACTTAAATTCGGGGTGATACTGTACCCCAATCATGAAGGGATGATCTTTGACTTCTACAATTTCAACGAGCCCGGTTTGTGGATTGGTACCACCCACTAATAATCCCGCAGCTTCTAATCGTGCGCGGTAGTCGTTATTGTATTCGAAGCGATGGCGGTGACGTTCCTGAATGACGGGGGTGCCGTATTCTTTAAGGGAGCGACTTCCCGGAGTGAGCTGGCAGTCGTAAACTCCGAGACGCATGGTACCGCCTTTGCTGGAAACATCTTTCTGTGACTCCATTAAGTGAATCACCGGGTCCGGAGTAGCGGGAGAAAACTCAGTCGAGTGTGCTTTCTTTAAGCCCAAAACATTCCGCGCAAATTCAATGAC
>CAIMFE010000252.1 GCA_903840235.1 uncultured Opitutia bacterium
CTCGCCCATTCATCTAGTTTTGCCCGCGCTGACTTTAGGTTTAATTACCGCTGCGCCTTTGGCTCGTCTGACGCGCGGTGAATTATTGGAAGTGGGTCAGTTGGATTATATTCGCACCGCTAAAGCCAAAGGCATTTCGCCTTTCCGTGTAAGATTCATTCACGTTTTAAGAAACGGCATTCTGCCTGTGGTGACTTACTTGGGTCCAGCGACGGCCGCATTAGTTTCCGGAACTTTTGTGGTAGAGTCTTTATTCGATGTCCCCGGCTTGGGACGTTTATTTGTGACCGCGATTATTAATCGCGATATCACTCTTATCTTGGGGACCACTTTAATTTACGCCGTTGCGTTGTTGGTCTTAAACTTAATTGCCGACTTAGTTAAAGCGGCGCTCGATCCGCGCTTATTGCGCAAAAACTCATGAGTGAATTAGCATTAGATACGCCTGCGCCCGCCACTCTTTGGCAAAGATTCACCCGGAAGTCTTTACCGCTTATCGCATTAAGTTTCTTGGTTATTTTAGCGACCGTCTGTTTTCTTTCTCCGTGGATTTCGCCCTATGATTATAAATCACAAAATTTATTATTAGGCCCCACGAGTCCCTCCGCTGAACATTGGTTCGGTACGGATTTATTAGGTCGCGATTTATTATCCCGTGTTCTCCAAGGCGGTTTAATATCTATTACCGTTGGCTTGATTGCCACGCTCGTCGCCTTGTTCGTTGGAGTTATTTATGGAATAGTGGCAGCGGAGCTAGGTGGACGCTTCGAAGATCTTTCGATGCGGGTGATTGATATCATCAGCACACTACCGTTAACACTCATTGTGGTTTTATGTACGGTTGTTTTCGGACAAAATATTTGGCTAATCTTTTTGGCAGTGGGTGGAGTCTCTTGGCTGACCATGGCGCGCATTATTTGCACGAAGACGCGCCAACTGAAGAGCCGGCAATTTGTCGACGCGTCGGTCGCCTTAGGACAATCACGCTTAGGAATTATTTTTCATCATTATCTCCCGAATCTTTCTGGCACCATCGCGGTTTACGCCACGTTGACTATTCCCAATGTATTAATGCTCGAAGCCTTTGTGAGCTTCTTAGGGCTAGGCGTTAAGGCGCCGATGACCTCTTGGGGTCTGTTAATTAAAGAAGGAACGGATGTCATGGAGCAGTGTCCTTGGCTTTTAATTATCCCAGCCACCACTTTCGCCTTATCGCTGCTTTCCTTGAGTTACTTAGGTGATGGCTTGCGCGATGCTTTTGATCCGCGTAGTAATAAAAACTAATCATGCCCCTTCGACGTTATATCGTGATTAAGTCCGACGGTTCAGAGGGTCAGGAATTTGAAGTCGATTTACCGAAGGATGCGCCTGACTTCACTTTGCATCCGGTAACTAAGGAGCCCTGTCGTCGGGTGATTGATTCACCCAGTCTGACGATTAAGTACGGGGAAGGTGCGATGAAACAATCCGTCTCTGATAAAAAATTAAGCCAAGCGGGTTTTCAGAGGTTAGAAAAAAACGGTGAAGGCGGTTGGAATAAAATTAATTAACCCCTAAAACGAAACGCCCCGCTTTTTGGCGGGGCGAGACGTCGTCAGGGTGAGGCGTTTCCGCCGTTGAAAAATTTACTTACGCTTTGGTCGTCGCGCGTGCGCGTTTAACCAGAGACTTAGCCGTGTCGGAAGGTTGAGCTCCGAGCTTGATCCAATGATCAACGCGTTCGACGTTGATCACGAGAGGGGCAGCTTTACCGCGAGCGCTTGGGTTGTAATGACCAAGAACTTCAACGAAGCGACCGTCGCGACGGATGTGTTGTTCGGCCACGACGAGACGATAGGTCGGCTCGTTCTTGGTTCCGAAACGTTGGAGGCGAATGCGTAACATAAATAGGGAGAAGGTGAGAGAAGGCCTAACTTGGGTTTAGCCAAAAGAGGAAAGAGAAAAAACGCAGGCGGAGGGAGGGGAGTCAAGCCTGCACCTCCCAAATTGTGCTAATTTATTTAATGAGTTATTCACGATTTAACCAAAAACACGATTTAAGTGCTTAATAATGAACGGCTTCATTCGCTTGAAGTCGCTCATTTAAATTAGTCCATCGGGCAGAATCTGTTGAAATATAAAAAAACCCGCCGGAGCGGGTCTTTTAAAGTTAATCGTTGGACGATTACTTAGCTGCGGTTTCAGCCGATGGATCGTAGCGCTTTTCTTTAACCTTGGTAGCGGACTTACCTTGGCGACCACGGAGGTAGTAGAGGCGAGCCTTCATGACTTGTGATACGCGTTCGACTTCGATTTTTTCGATGTTGGGAGAGTGAACTGGGAAAGTACGCTCAACGCCTTCGCCGAAAGATACGCGGCGAACGGTAAAGGTTTCTTGAACGTTACCACCTTTGCGGGAGATCACGATACCCGAGAAAACCTGGGTGCGTTCTTTGTCGCCTTCGCGGACTTTGGTGGAGACGCGTACGCCGTCACCGACTTTAAATGAGTCGTGACCGCGGTTAGCTTTAAGTTGCGACTGGGTCGCGAAGTGGAGGAGGGGATGGTTGCTCATGGCTGGTTTTATTTGTCTTCCAGTAGGTCGGGCCTTCGTTGCTTTGTCTTCTCGATTTGCTTTGCCCGACGCCATTTTTCGATTTCGGCGTGGTGGCCTCCGAGGAGGACCGGGGGCACTTCGAGACCATCATAAACAGCGGGTCTAGTGTACTGCGGAAAGGCGAGCAACTTGCCGTTGTAGCTATCCCCAGTCAAGGAGTTTTCCTCACCAAGTACCCCGGGGATCTGCCGACCGACACAATCGACCACAATACAGGCCGGAAGGGTGCCATTGGTTAAGACATAGTCGCCCACCGATATTTCACGGGTAACCCGGGCATCCCGGAACCGCTGGTCGATACCCTCGTAGTGTCCAGAAACTAGGATTAAGTGGGGTTTCTTGGCTAATTCGCGGGCTAAATCGTTAGTTAGCTGCTCGCCGTCAGGGCAAAGGTAGATGACTTCCGCCCCTGGGGTGGCCAAGCCGTCCACGGCATCAAAGAGGGGCTGGCAGGTCATTAACATGCCTGGACCCCCGCCATAAGGGACATCGTCCACTTTGTGATGTTTATCTTTGGACCAATCACGAAGGTTGTGGGCTTTGAACTGAATCAGCCCCGTTTCAATGGCTCGTCCAATAACCGATTCCTGCAAGAAGCCGTTGGCCATTGCAGGGAAGAGAGTGATGAGATCGATGCGCACAGCCATACGATTGAATAGTATAACCACGATTAGCCCTCTTAGTGCAAGACGTGGATTTGATTAAATTTTAAAGTGTTTAAATTAAGAGAGAAACTGGCCATTTAGTTTGTGGATTTATAAAGATTTAGGAATTTGACCCTTCCTCCTTCTGTCTTCCTCCTCTTCATTATCCCAATAATTCAATTTAATGCCTTCGCCCTTTGATAATCTTTTGCCGCGTTACGATGCCGTCGTGATTGGCGCTGGTTTAGGCGGAATGACCGCCGCTAATAATTTAGCTAAATTTGGCCGGAAGGTTTTACTGGTTGAGCACCACTATCAATTGGGCGGCTTGGCGACATTCTTCAAACGCGCGGGTGGACATATTTTTGATATTTCTTTGCACGGTTTTCCGCATGGCATGATTAAGTCCACTCGCCGTTACTGGACGAAGGAGATTTCGGATAAGATTCATCAACTGAAAGATGTTCGGTTTATTAATCCCGACTTCGATGTACGTACGACTTTCGATCGCGTTGATTTTACACGTATCATGATCGAGCAATTTAAAATCCCCGCGGAAACCGTGGAGGCATTTTTTGCTCATTTAAGAGAGATGAATTATTACGACAACGATCCGCGCACCACGCGTGAGTTGTTTGAGCAGTTCTTTCCCGGTCGCCCTGATGTGCAACGATTACTGTTGGAGCCGATTGCCTACGCTAACGGTTCAACTTTAGATGATCCCGCCATTACCTTCGGAATTGTTTTCTCCAATTTCATGTCCAAGGGCGTGTTTATTTTTCAAGGCGGCACGGATACGATGATTAATATCATGACGGCGGAGATGAAAGCGAACGGCGTAGACATTCGTCGTAATGTCTTGGTCGAAAAAGTGGTCGTAGAAAAAGATTCCGCCGGCGTTCGCCGCGTGGTGGGAGTCAAATTGCGCGGTACCCGCCTCGGTGAAGAAGCGGAAGTCGCCTGTGCTACGGTGATATCGAATGCTAATATTAAAGATACGGTTTTAAAGTTAAGTGATGCTTCGTCCTTTGATGCGGGATTCTTAGCCCAAGCTAAGGCCGTGCGCGTGAATACCTCATCTTGTCAGGTCTACATGGGTATCCGTGAAGGAGAAAGTATTCCGATGATTGGAGATTTGGTTTTCACGTCGGAAGCAAAACCATTTTCTAGTAACGAGCTCACTGACTTTCACACGACGTCTCGGACTTATTCCGTTTATTATCCTGACACGCGTCCCCACACCAAAACTCCGCGCTACGGTATTGTTACTTCGATTAATCAACGTTGGGAAGATTGGGCACATTTATCGGAAGCAGATTATCAGACACACAAGAATCGCGTCATCGAAGAGTCCCTCGTCGGCCTCGAAAAATTTATTCCGGATATTCGTCAAAAGGTTAATCACTTAGAAGCGGCCACCCCGCGCACGGTGAATCGCTACGTCCGACATATCGGCGGAACATCGTTTGGAACCAAGTTTGAAGGCCTAAAAGTGTCGATGGGCCTGCCTGAACAAGTGGCTGGTTTATATCACGCCGGCAGCGTGGGTATTATTATGTCAGGTTGGCTAGGCACGATTAATTACGGCGTGATTGTTTCCGCCAAGGCAGATTCTTATTTGCGCGATCCTTTAGCTAAACCCTTGGGCGAAGCAGAAGCGAGCGCCGGCGTCTAAAATGAATTACCTTACTTTTATATTTATTACATTCGCTGCGTTAGCACCCGCGCGTGAGCTAACTTTTTATGTTGGCACTTTAGGGCCCGAGGCAAAAGGTATTTGGCGTGGAACAATCGATGAGCAGACGGGAAAAATATCCGCCCCCGTTTTACTCGCAGAAATTAAAAACGCTTCTTTTTTAGCACTGCGACCTGATGGACAGACACTCTATGCAACGACGGAAATGCCTGATGGCTCAGGCGGAGTCGCGGCTTTTAAATTAAATACCGATGGGAGTGTAAAATTATTAAACTCCCAAACGACGGGCGGAAAAAACTGCAATCACCTCGCGGTGGATGCGACGGGAAAAAATTGTGCGGTCGCCAATTATGGTTCGGGTTCGGTGGCTTCTTTGCCCATTAAAGCCGATGGATCGCTCGCGGAGTTTAGTGCTTTCATTCAACATACCGGTAAAAGTGTTCATCCTACGCGTCAGACGAGTCCGCATGCTCATGGAGTTTATTTTGATACGACCAATCAATTTCTCGCCGTGCCTGATTTAGGTATCGATCAAATTATTGTTTATCGCTTTGAAGCGGACCAAGGGAGTCTTAATTCACTGCCACCGATAAGTGTGATGCAGAAGCCAGGCGACGCTCCGCGCCATTTAGTTTTTCATCCGAAATTATCATTAGCTTACGTTTGCAATGAGTTGTCGCTCACGGTGACGGCTTTTCATTTTGATGTAAAAACGGGTACGTTAAATCCGTTTCAAATTATAGAAACTTTACCTGCAGCTGCGGAACGTAAAGGGGTGTCGACGGCCGAAATTTTTTGCAGTCCTAATGGCAAGAACCTTTACGTTTCCAATCGGATTCACGATTCCATCGCGGTCTACTCTATTGGCACCGATGGTTCGTTGAAATTGATTCAGCATCAGCTGGGTGTGCCTGCGACGCCCCGAGGATTTGGTCTTTCACCCGACGGACAATGGTTGGTTTGCGCTGGGCAAAAATCGGGTACTTTAAACGCTTACCGGGTTAATCCCGAGTCAGGCATGCTCACCGACACCCAACAAGCGGTGAAGGTCGGGTCGGCTAGTTGCGTCGTTTTCGCTAAATAAGCCCCAAACCCGATCACTTGCCTGATTTAGGGTCCAGTATTTGATTAAATAAAGAGGCAACCTTTTCCTTGGATTAGTGTTATATAGTTAGCATAATAGCTAACAAATCATGCCCCGATTTTTAGTTTATAACTTTATTATTTTTTTACTGGGCGGGGTCGTGCCTACTTATGCCGCTCCAAGTTCGGAATTACCGCTCATCGCGCAAAAGGCTCTAGAGCAAAGCCAGACTAATTTTAGTGCGAGTGAATTGGAATTTTTTGAAAAAAATATCCGTCCGATTTTATCTGACCGTTGTTTTAAGTGTCACTCCGCCCAAGAAGGAGTTTCGAAAGGCGGATTAATTATGGACACACGTGCGGGCTTGTTGGCCGGTGGCGATACGGGGGCGGCCATCGTGCCAAATAATATTGAGAAATCACTTTTAATTAAGGCTGTTCATCAAACCGATCCTGATTTGTCGATGCCTCCCAAAAAAGGTGGGGCTAAATTACCTGATACACAAATCGCGTTGCTCGAAAAATGGGTGAAGATGGGAGCTCCTGCACCCGTGGGCGCGGGGGCTGTTAAATTAACCGGCTTATCGCAAAAAGCACGCGATCACTGGGCATTTAAATCTTTTACCAAACCCGCTTTACCGAAAGTAAGTAACGAAGCCTGGTGTCAGAATGAAATCGATTATTTTATTTTAGCTAAATTAGACGAACAGGGATTAAAGCCATCGATGCCTACCGATGGTGAATCTTTATTGCGACGACTGAACTACGATTTAATTGGCCTGCCTCCTTCCAATACGGAAGTTGAAGCCTTTAGTCGGGATTACACTAATGCCAGTGCGGTTGATTCGTATTTATTACAAAATAATAAACCCGCCCATGCGGTCACTGATTTAGTAGAGAAGACCGTCAATCGATTATTGGCATCGCCGCAATACGGCGAACGTTGGGCCCGACATTGGTTAGATTCTGCTCGGTACGCTGACACTCCTGGTAATGGTATTAAACGCGGCGAGGCTTACGCCAATGCTTGGACCTATCGCGATTATGTGATTGATGCATTTAACCAGGATAAACCTTACGATCAATTTATCGTCGAACAGTTGGCCGCTGATCGCCTGCCTAATCTCGCCAAAGATGA
>CAIMFE010000253.1 GCA_903840235.1 uncultured Opitutia bacterium
GGATTTTTACTTTGGCGTTATCGGGTGCAGGATAACCAGGAATCCAATCCGTGAGGTGGAGTCGGGCAGGGTATTTACCAGTTAACAAAGCGCCGCGACTGGGAGAACAGACGGTGCAGGAAGAATAAGCCTGAGTGAAATAAACTCCGTCTTTAGCTAGCTGATCTATGTTGGGTGTCTCGTAGAACTTACTGCCCGTGCAACCAAGATCTGTGGCGCCTAAGTCGTCGGTCAGGATGACAATGACGTTGGGGGGACTCGCGAAGACTGGCGCGGTAAGCGCTAGGCATAATAGTAAAACATAGCGCATGCGAGTTAGTCGCGCTCCTACTTACGCCAAGCCGCGTTTGGTGGCTTGAGCGAAGGCGATAAAGTTTTGGGTGATTCGATTTTGGGAATCGCCCTTAGCTTTTTCGATGGCTTGAGAAGTATTTAATCCGTCGCGGTAAAAGAGTTTAAATAGATTTTTTGCTGAGGCGACTTCTTCGGGAGAGAATCCTGCGCGGGTGATACCCACGACATTCACCATTTTTGTTTCGGCAGGATTACCGTCGGCAATAATGTAAGGAGGAACGTCTTGAACGCATTTCGAACAAGCGGCAATCATGGCGTAGTCACCGATATTGCAGAATTGGTGGATGCCAGCGTTCCAAGCGATGTTCACGTGATCACCGACGTGGACGTGTCCGGCAACGGCCGAGTGGCTTGAGATGACAACGTTGTTACCGATAACGCAATCGTGGGCGATGTGCGAGTAGGCGAGCAGAACGTTGTTATCGCCGAGGATGGTCCATTCGCCTTCTTGGGTGCCCGAGTGAACGCTGACGTATTCGCGGAAAATATTTTTCGAACCGACTTTGAGACCAGGTTTACCGGGACGTGCTTTCAGATCTTGAGTACGTCCACCAATCAGAGCGTAAGGGAAGACTTCGCAGTCGGGTCCAAGTTGGGTGTAACCTTCGACGGTGGCGTGGTGATGAATCGTACAACCATCGGCGAGGGTAACGTCTGCACCGATGAATGCGTAGGCACCAATCGTGACATTGTGGCCGATTTTAGAGCCTGATTCGACGATTGCCGTAGGGTGAATCGAAGAAGCCATCGGTATTACGATTGATTAACCGAGTCAGCGATGGTGAAGAGTAATTCAGCGGACGAAACTGTTTCACCGTTCACGAGGCATTCGCATTCAGCAGCGGCGATACGACCACGAATCTTGGTGAGCTTGGCGCGAATTTCGAGAGTGTCACCAGGAGTAACCGCTTTGCGGAATTTTACTTTATCAGCGCTCATGAAGAAAACTACTTTAGGAGCTTCGTCGATCGCGGCGCGACCGAGCATAATTAAACCAGCGGCTTGAGCCATCGCTTCGACTTGGAGAACTCCAGGCATGACAGGTTGTCCTGGGAAGTGTCCTTGGAAGTAAGGTTCGTTGATGGTGACGTTCTTAATCGCGACGAGTGAGTCGTCGGTGCGTTCGATCACGCGATCGACCATTACGAAAGGATAGCGATGAGGAAGGGCGTTCAGGATTTGGCGGATATCGAGAGCGGTGCCGCTCGGTGCGGTGGGCGCTTCGATTTTTTGTGAAGAGGAAGGAGATTTTTTCTTCTCTTTAGATTCTTGCCATTGTTTACGGACGGCGGCGGCGAGGCGGGAGTTGAGAGCGTGGCCTGGGCGGACGGCGATGATGTGAGCTTTGAGGCGGATGCCTGCGAGGACGATGTCGCCGACGATATCGAGAATCTTGTGGCGGACTAATTCATCTTTGAAACGCAGAGGCTCTTTGCTGACCACTTTGTCACCTTTTAAAATAATAGCGGAGTCGAGTGAGCCACCTTGGATGAGGCCCTTTTTGAGAAGCTCTTCGATATCTTCGTAGATGGTGAACGTACGAGCGGGAGCGATTTGTGCTTCGTAAGTTTCTGGATCGATATCGATGGTTAAGTGTTGAGTGTGGATGCCGCGGTCGTCGGCGGAAGTGCAGGTGATGCGGAGACCATCGAAGGGGAGAGCGATGATGGAGCGGCTACCTTCGTTGATGGTGATCGGTTGAGTGAGCGTGAAAACTTCGCGGTCTTCTTTTTGCTCAACGATGCCTGCTTGGTGGATGAGGGTGGTGAAGGGGCGAGCGGAGCCGTCGACGATGGGGGGCTCGGAAGCGTCGATCTCTACAATGGCGTTATCGATGGCCATACCGCTGAGGGCGGAGAGGACGTGTTCGATAGTGTGGAGCTTAACCGTGTCGGATGTGACTGTGGTTTTACGTTCTAACTCGGTGACCATTTCGGAGACCGGGCGAATCTCGGGTTTGCCGATGATGTCGGTACGGCGGAAAACAACGCCAGTGTTAGGGGCGCCTGGCTTGATCGTAAGGGTGACCTCTTGGCCAGTGTGTAAGGCCTTGCCTTTGACGGAGGCCTCTTTGCCGATGGTTCGCTGTTTCATACCTATATTCAGTTATTCACACCCATAATAGGGTGTAAAGCAAAGTTAATAAGGGGGTAAGTGGGCATGTTGGCACGGTGACATGGGGAAAAGGCATGTAATTTAGGGGACAAGGTGACATGGGGACAAGGTGACAAGGGGAGATATCAATTGAGGGGACAAGGGATGCGTGGCCTAAGGCCACGAGGCGGTGAGTCAGCAAGTTGGCACGTGGGCGAGGGGTAGTGAAGGACGCGATGCAGTCGCGCCCCTACCAAGTAATTAAGGTGACAAGGGGAAATAAAATTAGAGCACAAAGACATAAGAAAAATAAATTTTCAGTTGTTCACACGTGGGTGCGACTCCTTGACAGTTAGCCCGTGTATGCAAATCTTACGGCGTGCTTCTGGTCATCGATAATTACGATTCTTTCACGTACAATCTCGTCCAATATTTTGGACAACTAGGGGTTGAGCAAAAAGTTTTTCGCAATGATCAGATCACGGTTGAAGAAGCGTTAGCATTAAATCCCGATCGCGTGATGATTTCGCCTGGTCCGTGTTCGCCGGTGGAGGCAGGAGTGTCATGCGATATGATTAAAGCTTTTGCCGGGAAGAAACCTTTATTGGGAGTTTGCTTAGGTCACCAGTCGATTGGCCATGTTTATGGTGGTCGAGTCATTCGCGCGCCGAACTTAATGCACGGAAAGACATCGAACGTTTTCCATAACAATACCGATTTGTTTAAAGGCATGCCCAATCCCTTTGCCGCGACGCGTTATCACTCGCTCGTGGTGGAGAGAGAAACTTTTCCGAAGTGTTTAGAAATCACCGCGTGGACGGAGGATGGGCTAGTCATGGGCCTTCGTCACAAAGAATTGCCTGTATATGGCGTACAATTTCACCCTGAGTCTTTTGCAACGGATAATGGCATACAGATTCTTAAGAACTTTTTGAGTCTCTAAGGTATGTTCTGCCCTAAGTGCAATCATGAGGACACAAAGGTTCTCGAAACTCGACTCGGAAAGGGCAATCACTCCATTCGCCGCCGGCGCGAATGCTTAGCTTGTGAAACTCGATTCAGCACCGTTGAAGAAATTGTGCGCGAAGGTTTGGTGGTGGTGAAAAGAAACGGAGCCCGTGAAGATTTTAATATCGCAAAAATTACGTCCGGTATTCGTAAGGCCACGGACAAACGTCCGGTTGAAGTCGAACGAATCAATTTATTGATTTCTGAAGTCGTCGAAGGTTTGCAAAAGAAATTTGAAGATGAAGTTCCATCGAGTGCGATTGGTGAAGAAATCATGACTCATTTACAGGCCGTGGATCAAATTGCTTACGTACGTTATGCGAGTGTGTATCGCGAGTTTCGTGACATCGAAGAATTAGCTAAGGCCATTGAACAATTGCGCACAAAGGGAAAGAAGCCGAATGACCGCTGATACTCCGATGCGCATGGGACAGTTGCGTACACTCAACTCGATGTTGGCGAGGTTGGTGGGTACCGATTCGCTATTACGCAGAGATGTGGATGCGGTCGTGAGACTTTATGAAGCGGATGAACAGTCTTCGCGCGGGTTGGACACCAAAGGACTCGCTGAGGCGGCGGGCCATTTATTGCACTTGTTGTCGCCCGATCAGCCGATGCCAGCGATTGCCGTTTTGGACCATCGCGAAGAGCCCTTTGAGCCCCTTTGGGCTCCGCAACGTCTAGAGAATGCCCTCGCAGAGGTGGGCGACGCTCAGGACGTTTTATTATGGGTGGTCGGCCTACAGGACCAGTTTTTATCGGGTGCTAAGGCACGTTCTGCCAAATGTCGCCGTGCCTATGATGAAGCTGTGGAGTCGGTGAATGTACTGACCGCCCGATACTCTAACCGTCGACGCGTGACGGTTGTCGTGTTATAATAAATTTTATGACTGCTAAATCTTTATTTCAAAAAATTGCAGATAAAGAAATTCCGGCTAAGTTGATTCACGAAGATGAAACTTGTGTAGCGTTTCATGATATCGCACCGCAAGCCCCCGTGCACTTCTTAGTCGTTCCCAGGAAACTCATTTCAAGAATTGCGGAAGCGACATCGGCAGATGAAGCACTGATTGGACATTTATTATTTGTCGCGAAAAAAGTAGCTGCTGATTTGAAGTTAGAAAAAGGATTTCGAATTGTCGTTAATAACGGACCGGACGGTGGAGAAACTGTACCGCATTTACATGTGCATGTATTGGGGGGACGTCATCTCAACTGGCCTCCGGGATAAAATGAATGTTCACGACCAGCCCTGTTTGGTGATTGATGGATCGGCCCGCGAAGGGGTGAGGGTGGGTGTGTTGGCGGATGGACGATGGGTGGAGGAGTCAGTGGTCGCGGCGGGTGCGTTGGAGGCGATGACCGATTTAGCTGCTGAAGTTCTTAAGAAGGCTCATCTGAAATTTACGGATATTAAATCTTACGCCGTGTGTATCGGACCCGGTTCGATGTTAGGCATTCGCGTGTCAGCGATGGCTGTCAGAACTTGGGCTACGTTGTACCAGCGCCCCATTTATGTTTGGGAGTCACTCAAACTTTTATCTGAACATGCATTAGAACAAGGTGTGAAGACGCCTTTTGCAGCGATCAATGAGTCGCGATTGAAGCGTTGGAACTTTGTGGCAGTGAAAGCTGCTGATTCTTTTGAGCCTGCTGTGGAGTTAGAAGTCGATGAAGTTAATTCCAAAGGTCTTTCATTAGTGGTTAATCACTCTTCGAATCTATTTCCGAGTGCTACGGTTATGGACGATGTTTGGAGCCATTTACCTAAATTATTTCAAAAGAAGCAGTGTCTTAAACTAGAACCCAAACCTGATGCCTTGAATCCTGCGGCAGATTATGCCTTATGGTCAGGTGAACGTCACCGTCGAAACCCATGAGTCAATCCGGACATAATACCAGAGCGTGGGTCGAAATCGATTTACCTGCGTTGGATCGAAATGTTGGTCGGATTAAACAGGCGTTACCCAAGCACATTCGTTATGTGGCGGTCGTGAAGGCGGATGCGTATGGACACGGAATGCCTGAGGTCGTGACACGTCTATTACAAGCGGGAGTGGATACTTTTGCGGTCGCGAATGTGGCTGAAGCTAGCCGATTGCGGGAGATTAGTCCTGACGCCGATATTTTATTATTAAGTCCGACGTTACCGAATGAAATCGCGAGAGCTTTAGAGCTCGGTCTAGATATCACCATTAATTCATTAGAGGAAGCTGATGGTATTATCCGAGCAGCCGAGTCGATGAAAGTAAAAGCCCGAGTACACGTAAAAGTGGATACGGGTATGGGTCGCTCGGGAGTTTGGCATGAACAAGCCGAACAAGTTTTTGCCAAGGTTCTTGGGAGTTCTTCAATCAAATGGTGCGGAGTTTACACACATTTTTCGGATGCCGATACCGACACGGATTATACGATCAAGCAGCGACGTATCTTCCTCAATTTATTACAAAAAATACCGAGCGATATTCACAGTAGTTTTCTTATCCATGCGGATAACAGTGCGGGCTTAGAAAGCTTTTCATCGGACTCACCCTTTAACGCGGTAAGAATTGGATTAATGCAATATGGTTTACCGCCCTCTGCTGGATCTTTTTTAGAGAGTTTAAAACCCGATCCAGTCTTATCCTTTCATGCTAAGGTAGTATTAGTGAAAGGCCTACCCGCAGGAACTTCGATTGGATATAATCGCACCAAGACTCTGAGTCGTGATTCCAAGGTAGCGATTGTCGCCGTTGGCTATGGTGATGGAGTGCCCACCGCAGCAAGTAATCGCGGGATATTTTTAATTAATGGAAAACGCTGTCCGATTTTAGGACGCGTTAGCATGGATCAAACAGTGGTCGATGTGACTGATGTCGGACAGGTGAAGCCTGGCGACGTCGCAACGATTTTAGGTGCGCAAGGAAATGACCGAATCACCGTCACAGAATTCTGTAAGTGGTCGGACTCGATTCCTTGGGAAGCATTATGCACGCTGACACAGCGGGTGCAGCGCGTTTATCGTTCCGATCGAACCTAGAGTTTGAAACCAAAATACTTTTTAGCATTTTGGTAGCAGACATCGGCGATGAGTTTCTCGGTCCACTCAGAGCGATCTGGGATGCGACCGGAATCAACATCACTGCCTACGAGATCGCAAAGAATGCGACGGAAGTATTCGTGACGTGGGTAGGAAAGGAAGGAGCGAGAGTCAGTGACCATGCCGACGAATCGACCGAGTAGGCCGAGGTCGGAGAGGGCATTCATTTGATCGCGCATGCCACGTTCTTGATCAAGGAACCACCAGCCGGAGCCGTACTGAATCTTTCCAGGGGTGATACCGTCTTGGAAGGAACCAATCATGCAGGCAAAGAGGGCGGTGTCGGCAGGATTAATATTATAAATAATAGTTTTACCGAGAGCGTTTTCACCGGAGAGAGTTCCAAACCAGCGAACCAGTCCTGGGCCTTGGCGATAATCGCCGATGGTGTCGCAACCTGCGTCAGAACCGAGACGGTTAAGAAGTCCGAGATTAGGATCACGGACGGGTCCGAGGTGAAGCTGAGTGGTCCAACCTTTCGCGTGATTCAATCGGCTCACATGGAGCATAATGTACGCGGTGAATTTTTCGGTTTCAGCGAAAGTAGCGGCGGTACCTTTTTGAGCTTTTTCCCAAATCGATTTCGCTTCGGCGTCGGTACAGGTGACGTCGGGTAGGTATTCTAATCCGTGGTCGGTTGCACGGCAGCCAGCAGCAGCGAAGTCATCGTGACGTTTATTGAGTGCAGCAATGAGACCATCAAAAGTATCGGCATTTTTTCCGCTGATAGCGGAGAGACGTTTGGCCCAAGCTTGAACGCGTTCAGGTAGGTGAACTTTTAAGCAAGCGTCGGGGCGGAGAGTGGGAACGATTTGGGTTTTGAAACCCGATTTTGCAATCGCGTGATGGTAATCAAGTGAGTCGGCTGGATCATCGGTGGTGCCGACTAATTCTACTTTCATTAACGACAGAATGCCACGAGCGGTGAGGTTGCCGTGTTTGAGTTGGCGATTCGCTTCATCCCAGATTGGCTGAGCGGTGGCACCTTCGAGGATGTCGTTGATACCGAAGTGACGACGCAGTTCTAAGTGGGTCCAGTGGAAGAGTGGGTTACGTAAAGTTTGGGGAACTGTTTCGGCCCAAGCTTGGAATTTTTCGCGGGAAGTAGTTTTATTTCCGGTGATGTAGTCTTCGTTAACGCCACAAGCACGCATGGCGCGCCACTTGTAGTGGTCGCCAGCGAGCCAGACGGCGGAGAGATCTTCGAAGCGACGATCTTCGGCGATATCTTTGGGGCTAAGGTGGCAGTGGTAATCTACAATTCCCTGTGACTTCGCTACTTTGTGGTAAAGCGATTGAGCGGTGGGTCCAGCGAGGAGGAAATTGTCGTCGAGAAATGCCATGTGATTAAATTGCTTTCGCAGCGAAGCCGCCGTCGACGACGATTTCAGCTCCCGTGATGAAGCTGCCCGCGTCGGAGGCCATCAATAAGCACGCACCGATGAGTTCATTGGCTTCACCGAAACGACCCATCGGAGTTTTTCCGAGAATTTGCGCAACGCGCTCAGGAGTGAGCACTTTGCGGTTTTGTTCAGCGGGGAAGAATCCAGGAATCAGTGTGTTCACGCGAACGCCGTTAGGTGCCCATTCGCGAGCGAGATTCTTTGAGAGATTATGCACCGCTGCTTTGGTGGCAGAGTAAGTGAAGACGCGGGAGAGAGGAACGATGCCAGATTCAGAGCCGAGGTTGATGATGGAACCCTTACCTGCTTTCACCATGGCTTCGCCGAATACTTGTGAACCCAGGACCACGCTCTTGATGTTAACTGAGATAATACGATCCAGTTCGGTCTCAGCGATTTCGAAGAATGGAGTAGCGGAGTTTACGCCGGCGCCATTGATGAGGATATCGATTTTTCCGTGCGTAGCTAAAATTTTATCACGGAGTACGATTAAATCATTTTTGTTTGTCGCTTCGCAGGACATGAATTCGCCTTTACCACCGGCTGATTTAATTTTGGCGAGACGAGCGTCGGCCTTAGCGGGGTCGCGTCCGACAAGAATCACATGAGCACCTGCGGAGGCAAAGCCTTCGGCGACAGCGCCACAGAGTTCGCCAGTGCCACCGATGATGACAGCGATGCGACCTTTGAGTGAGAAGAGTTCAAGTGCTGATTGCATATTAATTAGCGAACAACGCGAGCGCCGCCACCGGAGATTTGCTTTTCAACTTCTTTACGGGTCACCATGGAGGTGTCACCTGGAGTTGTTGAGGCAAGTGCGCCGTGGGCTGCACCGTAGTTAACGGCTTTCTGTGCGTCATTGAATTCCATGAAGCCGAAGACTAAACCGCTAGCGAAGCTGTCGCCACCGCCGACGCGATCGAGGATTTCGAGTTCAGGGAATTTGATAGAGTCGTAGAATTTTCCGTCGTGGTAGCAAATAGCGCTCCAGTCATTCTTTGTTGCGGTGATCACGCGGCGAAGGGTGGTAGCGGCTACTTTGAAATTCGGGAATTCTTTAACGGCGGTCTGGATCATTTCCTTAAACGCATCGGTCTCGATGTGTTTGAGGCTATGGTCAGCACCTTTAACTTCGAAGCCGAGTGAGGCGGTAAAATCTTCTTCGTTGCCGATCATGACGTCGACGTACTTAGCGATTTCGCGATTAACCTCTTGGGCTTTTTTCAGTCCGCCGATGGTCTTCCAAAGTGAAGGACGATAATTTAAATCGTAGGAAACAATCGTACCATGTTTCTTAGCAGCTTTAACGGCTTCGATGGTCACGAGTGCGGTCGATTCAGAGAGAGCGGCGAAAATTCCGCCCGTGTGTAACCAGCGAACGCCGAGTTTTCCGAAGATATGTTCCCAGTCGATATCACCAGGTTTTAATTGGCTAGCGGCGGTGTTACCACGATCAGGGACGCCGACGGCGCCACGGATACCGAAACCACGTTCGGTGAAATTAAGACCATTGCGGACGGTGCGGCCGATGCCGTCGTCTTCGCGCCATTTGATGAAGTCGGTATTAACGCCGCCTTGCATGATGAAATCTTCGACTAAGCGACC
>CAIMFE010000254.1 GCA_903840235.1 uncultured Opitutia bacterium
GTGTATCGCGGACTCTGGAAAGAAGCGTTGGATCGTTTACACAAGACGAACAACTTCCCTGAGTTCACCGGTCGCGTTTGCCCTGCTCCTTGTGAAGGTGCCTGCGTTTTAGGAATTAATAAACCACCCGTTACTATTAAAAATATCGAAGTTTCGATTATCGATAAAGGTTGGGACAATGGTTGGGTGGTGGCTCGTCCTCCTGCCAAACGCACAGGCAAGAAAGTGGCGGTCATCGGTTCTGGTCCTGCCGGACTCAGCGCTGCGGCTCAATTAAATCACGCCGGTCACAACGTCACTGTTTTCGAACGCGCCGACCGTCCAGGTGGCTTACTCATGTACGGTATTCCGAACATGAAGCTCGATAAGAAAGAAGTCGTTCTCCGTCGTATTCGCTTACTCGAAGACGAAGGCGTCACCTTCAAATGCAGCGTGAACGTTGGAAAAGATATTTCTGCTGAACAACTCCGTAAAGATTTTGATTCAATCGTTGTTTGCACCGGTGCGACAAAACCACGCGACCTTCCTATTGCTGGTCGCGAAGGTAAAGGTATCTACTTCGCGATGGATTTCCTCAGTGCAAACACGAAGTCTGTTCTCGATGGAGAATCCAGCACCGACTTTATCACCGCTAAAGGTAAGGACGTGGTGATTATCGGTGGTGGTGATACAGGTACTGACTGCGTAGGCACTTCCCTTCGTCACGGATGTAAATCCGTCGCTCAGGTTGAAATCATGCCGAAGCCAGCCCTCACTCGCCAAAAAGATAATCCATGGCCTGAGTGGCCCAAGACTTACAAGGTCGACTACGGACAAGAAGAAGCGGCCGCTAAATTCGGTTCCGATCCTCGCGTCTACGTTACGACCGCAACCAAGTTTGAAAATGATGAAGCAGGAAATGTGAAAGCCGTTCACACGGTTCAAGTTGAATGGAAGAAGAACGAGAAAGGACAATTCGTTCCTCAAAACATTCCTGGAACAGAAAAAGTAATGCCTGCTCAATTAGTTTTATTGGCGATGGGCTTCCTTGGACCCGAACAGCCGTTGCTCGACGCTTTAAATGTCGAACGCGATGCTCGTACCAACATCAAGGCTGAGCACGAGAAGTACACTACAAGCCTCCCTGGCGTCTTTGCCGCGGGTGACTGCCGTCGTGGTCAAAGTCTCGTCGTCTGGGCCTTTAATGAAGGTCGTGGCGCTGCTCGTGAGTGCGATCGCTTCTTGATGGGCACGACCGAGCTTCCGTAAGTCTCGCCATCCCTCATCCAATCAAAGCCCAGCCCAAAAGCTGGGCTTTTTGTTACCCAGTTCATTGGGTTTGCGATACGGGTGAAATGTTTAATGATACCAGCGTGAGCCAACCCTCTCTCGAATCACTCAAAACCTTAGCCGTGGCGACCGCTCAAGCAGCGGGAGACCTTCTCCTTCACGGAGCGACTAAGAAAATTAATTCTGAGACCGATGATGACGTTAAAATGCAGGCGGACGTGGATTCAGAAAATTTGGTGAGAGAGAAACTTAAATCATCTGGGATCCCCGTCATCGGCGAAGAACTCGGTGGCGACGCTTCGCTCTTTTCGGGCAACGAACTTTACTGGGTGGTGGATCCACTCGATGGCACCTACAATTACCTGCGCGACCAACCATGTACCTGTGTGTCGCTGGGGTTAATGCGCGGACCCGAACCAGTATTAGGAGTGATTCATAATTTTAATTTAAAGAAAACCTACCTCGGAGTTCCTGGTGAAGGCACGTTTATCAACGGCAAGAAAATCAAACCCGCATGGGCACAGAAAATTAATGATGCCTGTATTATGACCGGATTCCCTGCGGCAGCCGATAAGAGTGCACCTGCCATGGAGATTTTCATAAAAGAAGTATCACGTTATAAGAAAATTCGTATGATTGGATCAGCCGCCCTCGCCCTTGCCTACGTGGGTGAAGGCGTGGCCGATACCTATTACGAATCGGGCACGAACCTATGGGATGTGGCTGCCGGACTCGCCATCATCAAGGCATCGGGCGGACATTACCGCATGATTCTGACGGGTAAAAAACCCCTCAACTTTGACCTGTGGGCTTCGGCGCACGAGGCTTGGACCGTCTAACCTTCAGCGTAGACACGGGCCCTAATTTTCTTAATAAAAAATAAACGGTATGAACATTCTCCCTATTCCTCCCCTCACGTTTGAATCTGCAGTTAAACAATATGCGGAAGTTATTCTAGGTCAGAAATACGGCAGTGGTTCAGAAGTTGGATTCTGGATCGCCCTCGCCATGGTCGTCATTTACGTCCCGGTACTTGGTCGTTTAGCCGCCAAACATTTCTTCGGTAAAGACGGGTCGCTTGCTGCAATTGGTGCAGTCGGTTTAATCTCTATCGCCCTGACCTTTGCAACTATCTGCATGGCTGATACCAGCCTGTCTAGCTTCGTACCTAAGGCCGTGGAAACCCTGGTGGTATCACTTTGTGCGGCCACGGTCGTTCTGCTCGTCACGAGCGCAGCTACGCAGGTCCTGAGCATGAGTTTCGGACCTTCACTAGGTCTCCAACTCATCTTCTGGAATATCGTTCTCGTGGCTCAGCTTGCGACGAAGTTCTTAACCGACTTCTGGAAGCATATTTAAATCAACCCGTCGCTTGCAGACCAGCGGCGATGGCGTTGAGCGAAAGTAGCATTTGAGGAACTAAGGCATCGGCTTCTTTGCGATCACCGTCAGCTGATTTCTTTCTCCAGTCTTTAAGGAGGGCAACTTGCTGTTCGTGCAGAAGGTCAATCGCTTCTTCGCGAAGCTTGATGACTTTACGTAGGCGTGGACGGCCTTCCGTAAGTTTTTTATTAGATAGGTCGTTCAATAATTTCTGAGCTAGTAAATGTTCATCGAGAATACGCTTAAGGAAAATATTCTTAAGTTTCTTATCGGTAATCATCGAACCATAGAGACGCATCATACCACGATTGGCGGCAATGACGCTCGTTGCTGCGTTCTTAAGCATGTAACGCAGAGGCGGCCAAGTGTCGTACATGACTTTCAATAATTCATAACCCTTAGGATCTTCCTCTTTGAGACGAGCCAAGGCTGACCCTACACCGTACCAGCCGGAGAGATAGAAACGAGCTTGGCTCCACGAGAATACCCAGGGAATAGCGCGTAAGTCTTCGAGTGAAGCAGCACCCGTACGACGCGAAGGACGCGAGCCGATGCGGCTGGCTTCAATGACATCGATCGGGGTGACCTGACGGAAGAAATCGATGAATTTAGGAGTCTTGATAAGCGACTGGTAAGCCTCGCGCGAAAACTCAGCGAACTTGTCCATAACTTTGCTGATGGCTGCGTCTTGAGCTTTTTCAACTTCATCAAGAATTGTGTGCTGAGTCACACCAGCGAGTAACAATTCGAGATTATTTACTGCGGTAATATGATTAGCATATTTCTGGGTAATGCTTTCGCCCTGTTCGGTCACACGTAATTCGCCGTTAATACTTCCACGCGGTAAGGCGTCGATAAAACGGTGAGTTGGACCGGCACCACGTGAAATCGTACCACCACGACCGTGGAAAAAGACAATGCGTACGCCGTGCTTCTCGCCTACCTTGGTTAAATTCTGTTGAGCGCGGTAGAGATTCCAGAGTGAGGCAAGAATACCGCCGTCTTTATTCGAGTCCGAATAGCCAATCATCACCTGTTGAGTTAAGCCTCGGGTAATTCCGGCATCGCGACGCATCTCAAGGGTGCGACGTGTGAAAGGATGGGAAAGGAAATCGTCTAAGATTGCGGTGCTGCGTTCTAAGTCGCCGATGGTTTCAAAAAGCGGAACTACAGGAAGTAAGCAATACGGACTGTCGGATCCGCCGGCCGTTAAGCCTGCTTCACGAGCTATTAAATAAACAGAAAGTAAATCGGAAACCGAGCGGGTCATACTCACAATCAATGAGCCTAAGCCCTCAGAACCGTAATGATTGATATGGGTAACTAAAGAGCGGTGACAGGCGATGACAGCGTCGGCTTCAGAACCGATACTCTCTTGTGAGCGGATGAACGGACGGGTTGAACGCAGTTCGGAATCCAGGAAGCCCAGGCGACGCGATTCATCCCAGTTTGGATAATCGGTATCATCTAGACCAGCGACGGTCATTAATTGTGAAATCGCTTTATCGTGGAAGGCACTGTTTTGGCGGATATCCAACGTAGCCATGTGGAAACCGAAGGTGCGAAGGAAACGAATCAAGGGGTCGATTTCATAACGCGCGATTTGTGCCCCACCCACTTCAACTAAAGTTTCTCTTAAGAAAAGTAAGTCGGCGACAATACCCTCAGGCGTCTTGTGTAAACCAGCCGGACATTCACCCACGGCAGGCGGCATACGTAGACGAATAAGATTAATATACTGTCTCCAAGTCTCACCGATATTGCGAGCTACGGCGTTCTCTCCAGCCTCACCGAGTGCGGCAGCATGCTTATCAACCTGTTTAATAAATACTGCGGGAGGAAGTTGCAAGTGGTCACCCAAAGAAAGACGCTGACCGAGAATCTCGAGTCGCTCTGTAACAATATTAAGTGCCGTAGTGCGGAAAAGGTTGAGCGCCTTCGTGGTAACTTCAGCGGTAACCAAGGGGTGACCATCGCGATCGCCGCCCACCCAAGTTCCGAGAGTGATTAAAGGTAAAGCATCGGGGTGCTCAATCTTTTCGGGGGAAAAACCAGCCTCTTCCCAGGCCTGACGCAGGCGTAAGTCCATGCTGACAATCGCATCGGGGAA
>CAIMFE010000255.1 GCA_903840235.1 uncultured Opitutia bacterium
CCTTGCTGACACTTTAATTTTAATCACCGGTGAGAACGGAAAGACCTTTGCTGCGGAAATGGGCAAGCCGACCGATGACGCTCTCGGTAATGCGATGCGCATCCAAGGTGAAACTTCAGCGATTCGTACAAATTTCACGGGATACATTGAAGCTGATCCCGCTGCTTGGATTAATCCTATTTTATATTCTATTAAACCTGAAGACGTCAAAGGCGTGACCTTTAAATTTGCAGATGAAAAAACTGTCTTCACTCGATCTGCTAAAGATAAAAAATTTTATGACCAAGAAAATCCGTGGTTGGAGGACTTTGTACTCAATCTTGCAACATTGCGTATCACGGATGCTCAAGGAAAAGGCATTACCACCACCGAACAGGCATTCAAAAAATCCAGTATAATCATTTTTGAATTATTTGATGGCAGCTCCATCACTACCACTTGGGCAAGGGAGACGAATCCCGAATCCAAAGAGCCTAAATACTTCGTCCGGGCTCAACACTCGGACTCACAAAATAAAATCAACCAAGTAGGACAAAAAGCAGAGTTCCTATGCCCCTCTTGGTTAATGGAGCAAATTCCGACATCTACAGCCGATCTTAATAAAAGATTAAGTCCGCCGAGCGAAAACACTAAATAATTAGCTGTTTTACAAAAGCCCTTGCAACTTTGGCCAAGGGCTTTTTCGTGTCTATCTGCAATGGTCATCGCTGAAGCCCAAACATTATCAACCTACCTTCCGGTCTTAATCCAAGCCGGGCTAGGCCTCATGTTGCCCGCCATTATTTTGGCAGCGAGTCACATTTTTGGTCAGCGCGCTAAAGGAAATTATATTAAAGATAAAGCTTACGAGTGCGGTCTGCCCGCGGAAGGCAAAGTCCACCCCCGTTTCGCCGTTAAGTTTTATGTGACTGCGATGCTCTTCATCCTTTTTGACATCGAAGTCGTTTTTCTTGTGCCCTGGGCCTTGGTCTACCGAGAATTTTTAGCCACTGGAATTGCGATTACTGCCGCGACCGCTGTTTTTCTTTTCACCCTCGTTCTTGGGCTCGCTTATGAAATTAAGCGCGGTGCCCTCGAGTGGGATAAATAAATTATTTCGTCTTATCCATTACCTCAATGAGCCCGTAGGTGCGCTGATTGATTTCACGCATCGCCTCTAACAAGGGCGGATAAGGTACATAGCGAGATGTTACGATTCCTTTGTTCGAATCTAAATTAGAAGGATCAACTCCTTTGGCGTCGGGATCGTTATCGGCATACTTAAACCAATGCCAACCGACACAACCGGGGTGACTTAAAAGTGAAAGAGTGAAGTTTTGATAATACAGACCGCGATCCTTCTGCGTATGCACGAGCCAACCAGCACCACCCGTGTTACCCATTCCACTATCTTCCGCCTTAGCATACCACTCGGTAATAATGAATGGCTTTTGTGCATTCTTCAGCCACATATCCATCAAAGTTTTATTCGGAGTCCAAGCACCGTAATAATTCACTGAAATCATATCACAATAACGACCCGCAGCAATAAACACAGGGGGGAAATTATAGGCGGCGCTATGATAGCGTGCACCGAGAATCATGTGATTAGGGTCAACCGCACGTATCGCCGCAGTCGTGATTTTAAAATAAGTATCAGCAGCATATTCTAAAAATGCTGAACGATTCTCATCGGTGATTTTCTCCTTAGTTATTTTATTTTTCACCAACCATGCTTCAGCTGCCTTACGTCCGCTGTCACTATCACTGAGTTTAAGAAATTTATCCAAGAGATTCAACTTCCAGGGCATTTCGTTATCGGTGAAATAACCTAAGAGCCAGGGGTCGTTTTTATCCTTCATTAACTTCTGAGACTCTTTTTTGCAGTGTTCAGCAAACTCTGGATCAAAGATAAACGGACAATCACTGGGATAAGACATATTTCCTCTACCCATCTTAGCACCTTTGGTTTTTCCGTAACTCGCCATGAGGGAAAGTAACTTGGTTGAAACCAGACGAGGCTCCACCGACTCCAAGGAAGCATCATCGGACTACGACCCAGTGCCGTTAAATCCATTTTCGGTGAGTTGCGTAGCGGTTGCTCGGGCCCACCCTTCTTTATTGTTAAACTTTTTATTCAACTCCTCTTTAGCACCATCAGTGGGAATGGTA
>CAIMFE010000256.1 GCA_903840235.1 uncultured Opitutia bacterium
CCCTGGAGAGCTTAAAATCCTTGGTGCGGGTAAACGGATTCGAACCGTTGTCACCACTTTGGAAGAGTGGGGTCCTACCACTGAACGATACCCGCGTGGCCAAGGGCGATGACCTTTCCATATTCATCTGAAGAGGTCAAGACTCCCTCGAGGGCATTGTTTTAAAAATGTCAAAAATGCCTCAAATAGTGACTTCTTTGCCCTTTTCGATAGTCTCACCTTAGTCCATGATTCGTGGTCTTATTGCATGAAGAAAAATAAAGCTAAAAAACCAATCACTGAAGTTCTGTTAATGGGGACGCCCTCTAAAAACAGCGATTTGCTTTGGTTTACTGGCTTCAATGCCTCGGATCCTTTTCCGGCCTTTTCTGCCCACGGCAAAAAGATTGGACTGATTCCTCTTTTAGAAGTCGGCCGCGCCGAAAAAGAATCGCACCTCGATGAGATTCTTAACTTAACGGAAATAATAAAAGACTTAAGAAAAACAAATCCGCAGGCCGGCGTTGCGGATGCGATTGTTTTAGCCGCACTCAATGAGGGTATTGATGCGTTCCGCGTCCCCGCAGATTTTCCCGTCGGCTTATATAATCATCTACAATCTTTAGGATTAAAATTGGTCCCCGCGTCTGCGGAAGATAAAAATCCATTATTCCGTAACCGTAGCCTAAAAAGTAAAAAAGAAATCCAAGGAATTAAAAAAGGCAATGTCGCAGCGTGTGCAGGATTTGTAAGAGCGGAACAGATATTAAAGGAATCGGTCATCGCTTCACAAAAAAAGCTGCAGTGGAAGGGCAAAAACTTAACAGCCGAAATTTTGAAAGATGAAATTCAAGTTGCGGTTACACGTGCGGGCGGACTTTTAGACATCGGCTTAATCTGCGCCCCCGGTGATCAAGCGATTGATTGCCATAGTTCGGGAACCGGTCCAATCGCGGCCAATCAATTAATTGTGGTCGATATTTTTCCACGTGATCGCGAGTCGTTTAATTACGGCGATATGACACGCACATATCTGAAAGGTAAAGCCTCGCCCCAACAACGAAAGTTGGTTGAGACGGTTTTAGAGGCCCAACGCCGGGCCTTAAAATCTATCAAAGCTAAAAAAACAGGTGCGCAAATTCATCAAGGAGTCGTCGATTTTTTTAATAAAAAAGGTTATAAAACTAAAAAAACAAAAACCGGCTATGAAGGTTTCTTTCATGGCACGGGACATGGCCTAGGTTTTGATATTCATGAAGAGCCTTCCTTGTCATCACGTCACACCCAACCGCTTCTTGCTGGCGAATGTGTCACCGTCGAGCCTGGGCTTTATTATTTGGGATTAGGCGGATGCCGAATCGAAGACTGTGTTTTAATAACTAAATCAGGCTGCGAAATGCTTTCAAAGCATCCATATGATTGGGAGATATATTAATGTCTAAAAATAAAGGGCGCGCGGGGACACACACCACGATTATCGAAGCCGCTCGACTGGTAGTGAAATTATTAGAAAAAAAAGGCCGCGTTTCCCGTGGTGTAATCACCGCTGGCGTGGGTGCCCGAACACAATCGATTAAAGTAACCCCACTGGTCGGTGCACTGCGCGTCATGGTTGTGTCCAAGGGCACGCGGCAAGAACTCCACGTTTATGGAATTACCATGTCGCAAACTAAAGCGATTCTCACATCGACAGACTTTCCCGGATATTTAATAAATTTTCCCAGTGAATAAGCCCCCAGTCGCCATTACCGAAATATCGTTAGATGACTGGATTGCGGTCGGATCGGGTTGGACCTACTTGCCTTATTTAGCGCGCTATAGCGTGCCCGATTTACCAAAGGATTGGAAAAAGTTTTTGGATGGTAGATTCAGCGCAGTCCTGGAAAGCGGCCAAACGGGCAATACGACCATTGCTGTTCCTCGAGCTCCCTCGGTTAAGGTTTTTAATTTAAACGGAACCGTCATCAAACATACGCAGTCGGGCGCCTACGAATCCCATCAAGAAAAAATTCTCGCTTATATTAAAGCATGGAAAAACAAACACCGTACGCCGCATTTTAAAGGCTGGCCCGACTTTCAAGGTGGTTTGATTGGCATTATAAGCTACGAAGCCGTCACGCAGTTCGAACCGGTCGCTTCAGCCCCTGCAGATATTAATACACCCCTCGCAGTTTTTATGAATGCATCCGAAGTTTGCATTTATGATAAGAGCAAAAAAGAACTGACTGTCGCGATTCTTTGTCCAACCAATCAAAACACGGAAACTTCTTGGAAGGCCGCCCAGAAACAAGCCACC
>CAIMFE010000257.1 GCA_903840235.1 uncultured Opitutia bacterium
ACTTGTTTAGGCGGTGCCATTCGCGACCCTCTTTCAGGTCGCTCCTACGTCTATCAGGCCATGCGAGTAACGGGTGCGGCTAATCCGTTAACCCCTTACGACCAAACTCTGCCTGGTAAACTTCCTCAAAGTAAAATCACAAGAGGCGCTGCTGCAGGGTATTCGTCTTACGGAAATCAAATTGGTTTAGCTACTGGTTTAGTTTCAGAGCACTACCATCCTGGATATGTAGCCAAGAGAATGGAGATTGGTGCCGTCGTAGCTGCCGGACCACGTGAATGTGTTCGTCGCGAAGTTCCTTCGCCTGGTGATGTGATTGTATTAGTTGGTGGCCGCACGGGTCGTGATGGCGTTGGTGGCGCCACAGGTTCATCGAAAGAACATACGGAAACTGCCTTACAGAACTCTGCAGAGGTTCAAAAGGGCGATGCCCCTACTGAACGAAAGCTTCAGCGTCTTTTCCGCGATGCCACGGTAAGTAAACTCATAAAACGTTGTAACGATTTCGGTGCTGGTGGCGTTTCTGTTGCCATTGGCGAATTAGCTCCATCGCTTCATATTCATCTCGATCGCGTTCCTCTTAAGTATGACGGCCTAGATGGAACGGAAATCGCATTATCCGAATCGCAAGAACGGATGGCAGTGGTTTTAGACCCTAAAGACGTTGCCCAATTTATTTCTGCGGCTCAGAGAGAAAATTTGGAAGCGGTTTTAGTGGCTGATGTTACCGATACTGGACGACTCATCATGGAGTGGCGCGGACAGCGTATTGTCGATATCACCCGAGATTTCTTAGACACCAATGGCGTGAGTCAGTCGGCTATGGCCTCGGTCGTCGCACCCGATTCAACGAATCATCCCTTCTTAACGAACTCAAAGTCGCTCAGTGTTGACGAATTTAAAAAGGCATTGTCGAGTCTGACTCTTGCAGCGCAACGTGGCATGGGTGAACGCTTCGATTCATCCATCGGAGCCAATACGGTTATTCATCCGTTTGGAGGATTAACCCAGACCACTCCGCAAGATGCGATGGTCGCCAAACTGCCTGTTTTAAATGGTGAAACTGATGTTTGTACGATTATGGCCTACGGATTTAATCCTGAGGTCGCTCAGTGGTCGCCCGGACATGGTGCCGTATGTGCGGTGGTTGAATCGCTCGCTCGCCTTACCGCGGCTGGCGGAAACCCACTGCGCGCGCGTTTAACTTTCCAGGAGTATTTTGAAAAATTAGGTAATGATTCTAAGCGCTGGGGTAAGCCGTTGGTTGCATTGTTGGGTGCACTCGATGCGCAACTTGAATTTGGTACAGCTGCGATCGGTGGTAAGGATAGTATGTCTGGTTCATTTAAAGATCTCGATGTTCCACCGACGCTCGTTTCATTTGCTATTGTACCAGGTAAGTCAGGTGAAGTGATTTCTGCAGAATTCAAAAAATCAAACTCCACCATCGTGCTCGTCGATGTACCACGAACCGAATCTTTATTACCTGATTTAAAACTAGCCAAAAAACAATGGGCAGCTGTGCATAGTTTGATGAAGCAGGGTAGGGTTTTGGCTGCGTCAGCAGTCAGAAACGGTGGCGTCGGCTATACGCTTGCTCGTATGTCTTTTGGCAATCGTGTCGGCGTGGCTCTTAATGCTGCACCTTCAGCTGACTTCTTAGTCCCCAATTACGGCTCAATTATTTTAGAAGTAGAATCAACGGTCGATCTTGGTGAACTGTCGTATCGTATTTTAGGGAAGACTCAGGCCGTCCCCGTTATTTCTTGGCCCGGAGTCAGCGTTGCCATTGATGAACTATTAAAAATCAATGAAGGCGTTTTAGAATCCATTTTCCCAACTAAAGCTAACGAGCCTGTGGGCGAGCCACTTACCTTTAATTATAATACACGCTTAATTCATAAACCAAAAATCAGAGTGGCTCGTCCACGCGTGGTCATACCTGTTTTCCCTGGAAGTAATTGTGAGTATGATACCGCGAAGGCCTTTAACCAGGCCGGTGCCGAGTCAGAAATATTAGTATTAAGAAATGGTAATGCTGAGTCATTGGCGGAATCACTTCAGGCCTTTGCCGAAGCCATTAAGCGTTCGCAAATCCTCATGATTCCTGGCGGTTTTTCGGCGGGAGATGAACCCGATGGCTCGGGTAAATTTATTGCGGCCGTTCTTAAGTCGCCCGTGGTTCGTGATGCGACGATGGATTTATTAAAATCGAGAGACGGTTTAATTCTGGGTATTTGTAACGGATTTCAGGCTCTGATTAAAACGGGTTTAGTTCCGTATGGTGAGATTCGTGATGTGGATCATCACGCTCCCACTTTATTTTACAATTACATCGGACGACACATTTCACGTTACGCTTATACTCGGGTGGCTTCTGTGAATTCGCCTTGGCTCTCAAAGATGTCGGTCGGACAACAACACACCATTCCATTTTCACACGGAGAGGGCAGGTTTGTCGCATCACCTGGTATGATTGATGAATTAGCCCGCCACGGGCAAATTGCTTTCCAATATTGTGATTCAACGGGTCAGCCTTCCCATAAAATTGATTTCAATCCCAACGGATCGATTCATGCCATTGAAGGCATTACTAGTCCCTGTGGACGTGTCTTAGGTAAGATGGGTCACAGCGAACGTACGGGGCGCGACGTTGCTAAGAATATTCCTGGTAATAAATATCAGCCACTCTTTGAAGGCGGCGTAGAATATTTTAGTTAACTCCGTAGTTTCTTAAACGCGGCTAAAGCTCGATCTCGGCCTTCCGTGAGTCCGATAGCGGGTACGGGATAATTCTTTCCGAGGACGACGCCTGCTTTTGCTAAAACATCGGCAGGTGCTTCCCAGGGCTTATGAATCCATTCAGCGGGCATCTTGGCTAACTCGGGAACGTATTTGCGGACGTAGTCGCCTTGTGGATCAAATTTCTCGCCCTGGAGGACCGGATTAAAAACACGGAAGTAGGGTGCAGCATCGGCACCACAACCGCCCGCCCACTGCCAACCGAGCGTGTTAGAAGCTAAATCGGCATCCACTAAGGTATCCCAGAACCATTTAGCTCCATCCTGCCAGGGTTGGAGTAGGTGTTTAACTAAAACGGACGCAGCAATCATACGAACGCGATTATGTTGCCAGCCTGTTAACCACAACTGACGCATGCCAGCGTCCACAATAGGGAATCCTGTTTTACCCTTTTGCCACGCACGTAGAAGTTTGGGGTCGGGCTGCCATGGAAAATCGTCGAACTCTTTTCGCAAAGCCTTTTCAGGAGTGTGGTTGAAATGGTGGAGTAGGTGGTAACCAAATTCACGCCAGCCGATTTCAGCGATGTAGCGCTGACCGCTCTTGGTTTCGGCGAAAGCTGTTTCTTTAATCGCGGTATAAATTTCCAAGGGAGAAATTTGGCCAAAGTGTAAATAGGGCGAGAGTCGAGAAGTGCCGTCGATATTGGGAATGTCACGGGCCTCGTTATAATCTTTAACGGGGGCTTTTTTGAATTCAGCGAGACGACTTTCTGCGCCCGCTCGTGTGGGATTCCATTCCTTGGAGAATTGATGATCCCATTTTATTTTAGGTAAGAGCTTTAGACTATCAATCGATACCGTTGATACGGACTGACTTGGACCCTGAATTTTTTTGGGTGCTTTACTCGGTGTGCCGAATTGTAGATTAGCTAAGCAGTTTTTCCAAAATGGAGTGAAGACCTGAAACGGGTTACCCGAAAGATTTTTAATTTTCTGTGGTTCGTGAAGCAGGCTACCATTAAAAGATTCCACTTTGAGTCCGCTATTTCTTAGCTGAGTTTTGATTTCCGTATCGCGCTTCACGATCAAGGGCTCGTAACGACGATTCCAAACAACACTCGTTGCACCCGTTTCTTTAATCAATTTTTCTAATTCTTTTAAACTGTCGCCTTGGCGAATGATTAAAGGGCTGCCCGCTTTGTTGAATTGTTCAGCGAGATCAATCAGTGCATGATGCAACCACCATTGCGTCGCTCCGCCGGGACCCCATTGGCCTTCCGATTTTATATCGTGGATATAAACAGGAATGACCGAGTCGCCGGCAGCGACAGCGGCCTGCAGGGCTGGATTATCAGCTAGACGTAAATCTTGTCTAAACCAGACGAGGGTAGGCATAGCATCAGAGTGATGAATGCCCTAAAATTACCAAGTGTAAGTTTGGTTTTTCTTAACCTGGCAGGCGAATTCGACCAGAAGCTGGACGCATTGCTCAACCACGGCGAGGTCGACGACTTCACCAGGGGTGTGCATGTAACGAAGGGGAATGGAAACCAATCCGCAGGCCACACCACCATTGGCCATTTGGATGGCGCGGGCATCGGTGCCAGTGGGTCTGGATTCAGCAGCGACCTGATAAGGGATGCTCAGTGATTCGGCTGCAGCTACCATTTGGTCGAACACAAGTGGGTTGATATTCGGTCCGCGGCTAATGATGGGTCCGCCCGATAAAGTGAACTTACCAAACTTGCGATTATCGGCGTCGGGGTGATCCGTCGCATGACCTACATCAACTGTGATGGAAACTTGTGGGTTGATTCCTTGGGCGGCGACTTGCGCACCGCGTGTACCGATTTCTTCTTGAGTCGTGGCAACGGAAACAACGCGAGCGACGAGGTCTTTTTGTTTAGCGAGACGGCGGAAAGCTTCCATGCAGACATAGGCACCGGCTTTATCATCGAATGCGCGAGCGACCCCGATGGAGCCGCGGAGAATTTCAGGTCCGTCCGAATAAATCGCCGGATCGCCAATGCGCACGATGTTTAAGGCATCAGTGCGATTGTTAACACCGATATCAATCCACATGTCATGACGTTCGGGAACGCGTTTACGATCTTCAGGAGAGAGTAAATGAACGGCGCGTTTTCCGGTAACGCCGAGAACGGGTCCATTGCGGGTGAGAATATGAACGCGACGACCGGAAGGGATGACGTGGTCGTGACCGCCTAAAAATTCGAAGTAGAGGAAGCCTTTATCATCGATATGTGAAATGATGAGGCCGATTTCGTCGATGTGACCGGCGAACATTAAGGTTGGTCCGCCTTTACCTTTTAATTCGGCAATGCGATTACCTAGCGTATCTTTATTATAATTGTCGGCCGAGTCTTTCACATAGCGGTCGATGACGGCTTGGGCAGCGAATTCATGACCCGTGGGAGATTTGGCATCGAGGAGTTCTTTGAGAAATTCAGGATAACCTGACGACGAAGGCTTTTTGGACATAGCATAGGGAATAAGGGTTTGGGCGTAAAAGTCGAGCGAGGGCAGAGAAGTGTTTAGGCATAAAAAAAGCCCAATAAAATTGGGCAATTTTCGACAATTTAGGCTTAAATTACTTCGAGCTTAAATCTTTGATTTTGATGTTCTTAAACCAAACTTCGTCGCCGTGTTCCTGGAGGAGGATGTGTCCAGATTCCCATTCGCCAAAGTTTCCGCCGTACTTTTTATCGGCGTATTTACTCTTCGCCACGAGGGCTTTGAATTCATCGGTCGTGCGATCGTAGGAGACGACGAGCATGCCGTTTAGCCAATGCTCCGTTTTTTTGCCATCAGTCTTAACTAATGCCGTGTTCCACTGACCGATTGGATTAGGTTTTTTATCTTTGTTCGCGGTGATGATATCGTACAACGAACTGATGGTGCGGTTGCCGTTGGTGCCCAATTTTGCATCGGGGTGATTTTCGTCATCGAGCATTTGGAATTCTAAACCAAAAGCAGAACCGGCACCTTTGTTCAGGTTAGGTTGGACGAAATATTTTAATCCACTGTTGGCACCTTGGGTTAATTTAAAATCAACGCTGACCTCGAATTTAGAGAATTTTTCGTTGGTGATAATATCTCCAGCCGCGGCGGATTCTTTACCGCCGGTTGATTCGGTGTGGAACATGCCATCCACAATCGTCCATCCCGCCTTAGGAAATTCTGGGCCTTTAGCGGAGCGCCAGCCCTCGGTAGTTTTTCCGTTAAACAATAATTTCCAGCCCGCTGCTTTTTCGGCATCGGTTAACTCATTATCGCCAGCAAAACCGACGAGCGGAATCAGTGCGGCTAATAAATATTTTTTCATATTTAGAATTTAGTAGGGATTTTAAAGCCAGTACGACCTTCACGTTTTGCAACGAGGTCGCGATTGGCGGCTTCGGAGTTCGCACCAGTGAAAAGTTCCGTTTTTGGATCTTGGGAGAGCGGAGTACCGAGCGTTAAGCTAGCGGGATCAACTTTAACGCCATTAACAGCCAGGTGATCTTTCAAGCGGCTGTAAGCTTCGGAAAGTCCGGAACTTGATTTAACTGCCTCAGTGATTTCGCCATTATTTTTCTTAGCACCAAGACGATAAGAAATATTAGCCGCATGGACTAGGCTGGTAGAAATATGGCACTCGTGCAACGGAGCATGGATATCGGAATTAGAACCTGCACGAATACATTCAAACCAGTTAGCATGGTGGCCCGATGCACCTCCTGACATGTCTACTTGGCTAGCCTCTTTACCGTAGGATTTAATGACCGCACCTGATGCGTCATAAGCTTTAGCGGAGTGGTAGTCGGGAACGATGATGGTAGCGTTTTCACACTCAATGACGATTCCGATAGAGGCTTTGCTCAATTTATGAATTTTATCCATGGGACCTTCCATCGTTCCGTCCGAGGTGAGTCCGCGAACTTCTGCAATGAGAGGTGCGGCTGAATAGTTATAAATGGCTAAGAAGTTGTTAGGTGTTTCTCCACAGTCACTGTAGGATAAGCGGCCACCGATGGACATTACTTCAGGGGCAACTTCATGCGTATTGAGGAACCAGCGAGCGATATCGATTTCATGGATGGCTTGGTTGCACATATCGCCACCGCCGTAATTCCAGAACCAGTGCCAATCATAGTGTACAGAACCTAGGCTTTTTGTTTCGTTAACTGAATCGGTTTGGTTACCACGAATGGATTCTTGGATGTCGGCCGGTCCGTTCCATAAATCATAGTCAATATTGCTTGGTATGGAATTCTTCTTGGCTGGTCCGATGGACTTACGGCGTTTATAACAGAGTGCACGGGCAACTTTTACTTTTCCGTAGACGCCCGCGTGGACATCTTTGACGGCGGCACGAATGCCCACGCCAGATCGGCTCTGGGTGCCTGCTTGAATGACTAATTTATTGAAATAGCTTCCAGCGGCAACGAGTTGCTGACCTTCGAAAATATTATGTGAGAGAGGTTTCTCGATGTAGAGGTGCTTGCCGGCTTGCAGTGTCCAGATGCCTTGAATCGAGTGTTGGTGATTGGGGCTAGCGATGGAGACGGCGTCGATATTTTTATCTTCAAGCATCTTACGAATGTCGGTGTAGCCTACTGCACCAGGACAATCTAATAGCCCTTTAGCGAGAACGTCTGAATCGACATCGCATAAAGCAACAATACGCACACCAGGAACTTTTTTAATTTCTTTAATGTGTTCGAGGCCACGACTGCGGAAGCCGACCACGGCTACTCGAATATCACTGTTGGCACCCGTGGATTGGGCGAGGCTACGAGCACTTAATCCTGCGACGGTTGCAGCCAGAGCAGTATTCTTGATGAATGAACGACGATTGAGGGGTGACATAAAATAGGGGTGAGTTCGAGAATAGTGAGATTATTGGACAGTCGAGAAAGTTCCATTAAAAGTGAATAAAATCTCAGGCTAGAAGTCTCATTTAATCTAGTAATCTCCTTAATGATGCCTTTTGAGGGTAAAAGTCTGGCGGCCTATTTTTTGGTAAATTTCCAGCACCCTGGTTGGTGGTCTGAAAATACGCCCACGGCTTGTAAAAAAGCATGCATAATCGACGGGCCGACAAACTTCATCCCACGCTTTTTTAAATCTTTAGATAGTTTTAATGCTAATGGGGAAGTGGAGGATTTTAATCGATGGCGTATTTTATTTTCTCGGGCATGGTCCCAGAGCCACTGCGAAAAACTTCCGTACTCTTGCTGTATCGTTAAGAAAATTTTCGCATTATTTACCGTAGAGATAATTTTTCCGCGATGGCGCACAATGCCTGGATCTAAAATTAATTTATCAATTTTTGTTTTTTTAAATCGGGCGACTTTTTTAGGGTCGAACTGCGCAAAGGCTTTACGGTAATTTTCTCTTTTACGAAGAATCGTTAACCAAGATAGGCCTGCTTGAGCTCCTTCCAGTGTCAGTTGCTCAAAAAGTTTATCATCGTCGCAAACCGTTTCGCCCCATTCAGCGTCGTGATAGTTAACGTAGAGAGGGTCTTCGCCGCACCAAAAACAACGTCGCTTATTTTTCTTCACTTAACCTTTGCTGGATAGGCCCTTAAGCCAAGTGGTCCAACCCGCGGGTAGACTTCGCGCAAGTGCACCTCTAATAATTGTATCTAGATAAGCTTTGGCAGGAAGGTGTGGTCCGGTGGGATCGATGACTTTAAAGGCATCGCACTCAAAGGGGCAGTCTTCGACACCCGCTTCCCAGACGGTGATGGTTGTGCGGCGATAACCTGGACCCTCGGCTGTCGATAATCTCACCCAGTCGTCTGCGGTGAGTTCATAGATGCATCCCCACACGCCAGGGGACTGTTCATCGTCTATAATATCAGCTGATCCGCCTCCCCAAGTAACGCTCGGGTGGGTGAAGGCTAGACGATGTTTAGGGAGAAATGCTTTACAACGATACTGATGTCCTGGGCAACGACGCTCCATTTGACTGCTGTCGAGATTTGAACCGTAGGCGAAGTAGTACCGACTCATAATTAAGGAAGGTCATACTAGTTTGCTATCCACCGCCTTGGCAAGGAAGGGAACTAATATTTCACCGAAAAGGATAAATAAAATGAACGTGGTTGAGCGGGAAACCCTAGGCTGGCGGGTGGTGCCGTTTCATTAAAGAGATTCTCGATGTGCATCGATAATTCTTGGCTATTTTTATAACGATATACCAGCCAGGTGCGCCAGTAAGTGCCGTTCGGTGATTTGACGACGGCGTAAGTGCTGGGGTCGTAATCAATTCTATTAGCAAGATGATTAACCGAGAGGCCGTAAGTCCATGCTGCGGTCGGATTCATTTCAGCACCGAGCGTAAAAATGAGGTCGGGCCGACGGATCAGACTATCGTTAGTGGCAAAATCTTTAGTGTTTAAATACGTCCCGGTGCCAAAGAGTTTCAGGGTGCTTGTGATCTGCGATTGTATTCCGAACTCCACACCGCGCGTGCGCGCCTCATTAATATTATAAGCGGGATAAGGGTAAATGTAATCAAAGCTGATTAAATCGGTTAAATGATTTTCAAATATGACGAGAGTCCAACTCAGATCTTTTCCGTTCTCATAACGCAGCCCCAATTCTTTTCCATAATTGGTTTCAGGACGTAGGGCCGCACCGCCGACCGTTCCGCCGGCGAGGTCATTGGCGGTGGGTGTGTGATAAGCCGTTGCGAGTTTCGCATGGGCACTTAACTCCTTATTTAATTGGTGTCGGTAGTTGATGTCCCAGGAAAAATGTTTTTGGAAATCAGAAAAAGTATCTTCACGCAGGGTTACTTTTAATTGATTGTCCTTGTTGATTTTCCAATCTGCCCGAGTCCACAAACCGAGCGACTCCATGGTATCCACCCATGTTTTCGGAGTGCTCTCAACTTGGGTGAAGTGATTATTTTCATAACTGACTCCGAGGCCTAAGTTTAACTGAGAATCTACTTTTTGATCTACGTAGGCGGTGAGTTCGTCGCGTTTAACTTTATAACTGTAATCCGTCGCAAAGGTATAGCTCTTGGTGGAGGTTTCATTGTGCGACCAAAATGCGGCTGCTTGCGTGGACTCGTCGCGGAAAAATATTCCGGGCGAGATTAGCCAACCATGATCGTTCTGCCAATCGTTGGGAGTAGGGGCGACATCCGTTCCCGATAGTCGGGCGCGACTGCTGTCCGCGGAGCCAAGTATATCAAAATTAATTTTATCAGAAATTTTCCAGACCGATTTAAATAATAAGTTAGAAGCGTCTCGAGAACTATTATCTCTCCACCCATCACTGTGAGACGTCGTGAATGTTACGGTATTACCTTGGGTCGCTGCCTCAGTGCCTTGAGCATTATTATTCGTGGCGGAGATGCCCAGTGACGCATAACCATAGGAGCCGATTTCTAGAGTTGAATGAATGTTGCTGGATTCTGTAAGCGGTTGGGGCAGTCGGCAGTCGATGACGCCACCGAGTGCGTTGGCGCCGTAGAGTGACGATGAAGGGCCGCGTAAAATTTCTACCGAGGAGAGTCCGTAGGTGCGGTACCGACCAATTTCATAATTTCCAGAGAACCCTTCGGAGAGTCGTCGTCCATCGAGCAGAAATGCGGTATGAGCTGAATTGGTGCCACGGAAGAAAACAGACGTCGAAGAGCCAATGCCGGATTGTTCGCTGGCGTAAACACCTGGGGTGGCGGATAGCACATTGGAGAGTGTGCCAAACTGAGAGAGGGAACTGTCTTGCGGACTGAATTTGGTAACGGAGGGCGAGGCTTCGCTAAGCAAGGTTGGGCGGCGGGTCTCGACCACGATAGTCTCAGGCAGTTCTACAACCTCCTGTTTGGTTTCGTAGACTTGTATCTGCAATTCGGCCGGGGGTGGGCTGGCTTGTGCTAAGAATATGGCTAAAAAGGCAATCATGCATCGGTAGACTTTATTTTATGCTTATAAAATCAAACTAAAAGGGCTGGATGAAATACTATAATCTGTCATATCACCTACATGACTTCGAAAACTACCAAACATCCAGACGACGGATCGGTGAAGCAGTTTTCTGTTTTCGTAGAAAATAAAGTCGGTCGCTTGAATGAATTAGTGGAATCTTTCGGCAAAGCGGACATTCATATCATGGCGCTGTGTTTGGTCGATACCACGGACTCAACCATCATCAGAATCATTGTCGATTATCCGGAAAAAGCCGAAGAGGTTTTAATCGAACACCGTTTTGCATATGAAGCCGTCCCTGTTGTCGCGATTGAATTGCAATCCGAGTCGCAATTAAAAGATGTAACAAGTTTCTTACTGAGTGCAGAAATTAATATTTACTACGTCTATCCATTTTTATTCCGACCCAACGGACGTTATGGTTTAGTGCTGCGTACCGAGGCTCAAGATTTAGCTGCTTCTGTTTTACAAACTCACGGCATCCGGGTGATTGGTCGTGGTGATGTTGCGAGATAGTATAAGTTGAGGGGACAAGTGGGCAAGGTGACACGTGGGCAAGGTGACACGTGGGCAAGGTGACACGTGGGCAAGGGTAGATGCTAAAATCAATAAGGCATGTTGAAGCAATACCGGGGCAAGGGGTAGTGCAGGACGCGTCTCACCCCTGCCAACACACATAACCAATAATTAACTAAATCGAATTCAGGAAATCCAACAGTTGTTGTTTCTGATTTTTGTTGAGTCGATTAAAGCGATCGCGGGATATTTTGGCTTCGCCGTCGTGAGCTTTGATGGCGTCTTCGATAGTCATCGCCGTCCCATCATGTAAGTAAGGGGCGCTGTATTTAAGGCCCCAGAGTGGTGAAGTGCGCATTTCGGATCCACTCGCTACGCCTTGTACGATACCATCTCCGAGTGTGCCCATATTGTGGATGAGTAAGTCGGAATAGAGTTTAACTTCTTTATTACGTAGAGCGGCGTAAGGGCTCTTCGCATCCGTCATCATCGAAGGAGTGTGGCAAAGTGCACAGCCCAGATTTACGAAAACATTTTTACCAGCGGCGGCGTTAGGAAGAAGCGGGCCGCTGGGAGGTGGAGCCAGAAGTGTCATGAAATCGGCCACTTTATCGACATCAGTTTTGCCCGTTGCTGGATCTACTTGGTCTTCGGGGTCTGCCACAGTGTCGAATTGTGCTAATTTAGCAGTATCGCCATTGGGTGGATTTTCATAAGGGAAAAAGCGATTCGTGATACCCATTTCATTAAGGTAAGCATCTGCGGCAAAAGCTAAGATGGTGGCTTGTTGTGCCTTCCAGCCAAATTTTCCGACCATTGTTTTGCCTGAAACAATATCGGTCACCATCGACGCACGACCTTTAACGCCATCGCCAGGAGTGCGACGTGCATTATCTAAGATTGCTCTGTCGGGAATGGCTTCAATCAGACCTAGGCCAAACAGTGGAGTCGAATTACGGAAAGAGATATGATTGGCTTCAGGTGGGATACTTTCTGCGACTGCTGGGTCGATTGCGTGATCTTGTAAGAGGGTACCGCCTAAAGATTCTAGCCCATCGAAGCTTCGATTGGAAATTAATGCAAAGCGTGTGACGTTTACAGAACTACTTCCACCTGTTGCCGGAGCGGAGTGACAGGCAACGCAGGAGTCGCGATTGAAAATAGGGCCGAGTCCACCGGCGACAGTTTCCGATGCTTCGAAATCGTCTTTGCCTTCCGTAAATGCCGCGAGTTGTGCTGTTGTTAAACCTGGAAGAGGATCACCGATTTGACCCTTAACCTGGCTAGGGAGCATCGGATTATGTTTGTGGATGTTCTGATGTCGAATAGCTGGCTTCATAACGCCAACACCGGGATTTGTTTCACTCGGCCCTTTATCGGCTCTTAAACTATCGGTGGGAATGATGATGATCGCCGCTACCAGATAAATTAAGTTTCTCATGTATAGGTATTCCATCAATAAACCCCTTTATTATAAAGAAGTTTCGGCAGGTTATCATAAATAATTAAAAATAAAAATTAGGCCCGTGGGGGTTGTAACTTGACCTCATCCACGGGTCGATTTACGAATGAATTCCGTTCAGTTGTGAGCGGACCTGGAGAGGTGGCTGAGTGGCCTAAAGCGCCCGTTTGCTAAATGGGTGTACCCCAAAAGGGTACCGTGAGTTCGAATCTCATCCTCTCCGCCACTTTTATCAAGTTGAGGGGACACGTGGGCAAGGTGACACGGGGACAAGGGTAAATACCGAAAGATGAGATGAGAACTCGTTCGGTGAGCCCTTTATGGGCGAACAGACAATGCGAAGCATTGGGGCAGAGCCCTGAAGCGAAGCGCAATCAATCTCATCCTCTCCGCCACTTTTGTTAAGGTCAGGAGACACGTGGGCAAGGTGACACGGTGACAAGGGGAGATGCAAGGCTGCGACGCAGTTGCGCCCCTACCTAATTAAATCGAGAGGACAATTGGGCATGGGGACAAGGGGATATGCGAGGCTGGACTTTAATTAAACTATTACCTAGGTAGTTTCTGTGAGTTTATTAAATCTGAAGTTAAAGTCCTTAATCGTGGTAGGAATTGTTTTATGCCTGGGTACGTTGGGCTATTTTAGTTATTTTAAGAAATCAAAACCAGAGAGTATCATTAAAAATGAAATAGTGGTGGGTTCGCCGATGGCTGTGACCAAACCCGCCGCAGTTTATAAGGAAAATCTAGATCAACAGTCTCAATTAAAAACCTTGGAATTTAAGGTGAGTGAGGCTCGTGCAAAACGTGAAAAACTTTCACGTCTTCTTTCGGTTATTGAAGGGCAGATCAAATTAAGACAGGACTTAATAAAGCCGGCAGAAGAGCGGATCGCTCACATACAAAAACTTCAAAAAGAGGGTGCGTTGAACGACCAAGATGTTGAATTAGCACGTGCTCATTTAGTCTCCATACAGTCCTCGATTGAAAAAGCACGTAGGGATAAGGAAAAAGTAGCTAAACTTATTTCCGATCAAGAATTGGAAGTGTCTAAAGTTGAAACTGAATTAAAAAAGTTAAAGTCTCTTTAATTCTTGAGCGAGGCCATATCGATGACGAATCGATACTTTACGTCCTGCTTGAGCATGCGTTCCCAGGCTTCGTTGATTTTCTGAATAGGGATAAGTTCAATGTCAGAAACGATTTTCTTTTCGGCACAGAAGTTGAGCATCTCCTGGGTTTCGGCGATACCTCCGATACATGAGCCGGCCAAGTTTTTGCGTGGTAAAATTAAACTGAAAGCGGAAACAGATAAGGGCTTTTCCGGCACTCCCACCAGCGTCAAGGTGCCATCAAGTTTAATCAAATTCATGTAGGTATTGATATCATGGAGCGCGGAAACGCAGTCTAAGATAAAATCAAAACTATTAGCGTGTTTGGCCATCGCATCGGGATCGGTAGATAAAACTACTTCGTGGGCTCCTAATCGTAGTCCGTCCGCCACTTTGTTTGGAGAGGTGGTAAAGAGTACCACGTGAGCCCCGAACGCGCGTGCAAATTTAACGCCCATGTGTCCCAGTCCGCCGAGACCTACGATGCCCACTTTTTTACCAGCCGTTACTTTCCAATGTTTAAGAGGCGAATAAGTGGTGATGCCTGCGCAAAGCAGGGGAGCAGTCGCAGCTAAATCAAGTCCCGCAGGAACTTTTAAAGCGAATGATTCATCGACCACGATGTGCGATGAGTAGCCGCCAAAAGTATGTCCGCCCAAATGTTTGTCTGGGCTATTGTAGGTAAACGTCGCGTAATTTACGCAGTACTGTTCGAGCCCAGCTTGGCAGTGACTGCACGTGCGACACGAATCAACCATGCAACCGACTGCACTGGTGTCGCCTACTATAAATTTAGTAACGCTCGATCCAACTTTGGTGACGCGACCGACGATTTCATGTCCAGGAACGCACGGATAGTTGGTGCCTGGCCATTCGCTGCGCGCTTGATGGATGTCGGAGTGGCAAACACCGCAGTATAAAATTTCCATTTCAACATCGGTCGGACCTGCTTCACGTCGGTTGATAGTTAAGGGGGCTAAAGGATTTTTTGCTTCAGTGTTACCAAATGCTTTAACGGAGAAAGATTTCATAGTGCTCGTAATGATACGGCACTATGAAAAAACCTCAAGTGCAGGTGCTAGTTTACTCGGGCGAGTAGATTTGCCATTCGGCAATGCCTGCTGGTCCCAGTTCACGCTTCACGTATAGTCGGATTTTTTGAACCTTAATTTCGGGGAATTTGACTTGGTGACCATGTCCATTGGTTTGGGTCGCCAAAAGTTGAGCCCAACCCTTGTCGGTTTCAATTTCTACACGAATCTCTTGCTTGTAACGTGGCCAGCGGTCGGGTTCGTCCACGGCGAGCGCGTGAATGAGAGTCGGCTTACCTAAATCATATTCTAAATAAGCATTTTTATCTTCTGCCCCGGCTTCCCAATATTGCGCAGCGTCACCATCTTGCGCTGCAGCCACTGGATTTTTGGGCGACTCGCTGGTAGCGGTAAGTTTTTTCTTAAACGAAGCGATGGGTTCGACGACGGGCTCTTCAGCTACTTCCAGTTTGATTACTGAAGCGACGCTGTCTGGCGCTTGTTTAGGTAGATAAATGACTGTGCTCGTGGCATCTTGAGTAGTCTTTAATTCTTTGCTGGGGTCGACGAGCAGTTTCGTGCTCTTAATCTTGCTGTGGAGCGGCAAGCGTAACTCACCGTTCGCTGGCCAATTAAAGACGTGAAGGTAAACGGTTTGATTTTTTCGAGTCGCGGCACCCCAGGAGAGGAAGGTGAAAGGTCCAGCCGTCGTTCCATAAATAGATTCACCATTCACTTTAAGCCACTGACCGACGTCGTTGAGTCGCTTCACGCTTTCTTCAGGAATTTCTCCTTCAGCGGTGGGCCCAACGTTAAGCAAGAAGTTACCACCTTTAGCACAGATACCAATCAGTTTCTGAATGAGCTCGGTTGATGACTTCCAGTTTTGATCGGCTGCATTGTAGCCCCAATGTTTATTCAAAGTCATACAGGTTTCCCAATCGCCCTTTAAGCCGGTTGATGGTACGAATTGTTCCGCGATATGGTAATCGCCAAAACCGCCACCGAGTCGGGTATTACTAACAATATTCGGACTCATTTCTTTTATTAATTTAGCAATCGGTTCAGCCCTGGGCTTGTACATGTGAATAGGCGTATCCCACCAGAGAACATCGATAGGGAATTGAGTTAGAATTTCACGGATTTGGGGTATGGCGGTTGTTTCAAGATAAGAATCAAAAGTACCTCTTTGTGATTCATCCCAACCGTCTCCTTCTTTAAATGCTTTAATCGCGCCGCCACGATTGTTCCAGTCTTGAGCGTGTGAATAGTAGAAGCCGATTTTCATATCTTGATCGTGGGCTGCTTTAACCAGTGGACCTAAAAGATCTTTGCCATAGGCGGCGGCGTCGACGACGTTCCACTTACTGGCCTTGGAAGGGAAGAGGGCAAAGCCATCGTGGTGTTTAGAAGTGATCACCATGTAACGCATGCCCGCATCTTTCGCGATTTTTACCCATTGCTCGGGATTGTATTTAACCGGATTAAATTTTTTAGCGTAACCTTTATACTCAGTGGGCGACATTTTGGTATTCCACATAATCCATTCTCCGTAGTTATCTTGATCGCCGTATTTGCCTGCTGGTACGGCATAAACTCCCCAATGGATAAATAAACCAAACTTCGCTTCGCGCCACCAAGCCATTCGGGCATCGCGTTGTTCCCGTGTCTCAGCGACGACTGAATTAGCTGAACTCATTTCAACGGTCACACCTTCATCGGCACCTGCTGCGGTTTTCGCCTTTAATTGAGGATGCAGAATTAAACTAAGAATTAATATCCAGAATGTTAGTTTCATAGGGAAGTGGGGTTTGCCTAAAGTAATCTCCCGAAAGTGTTTGTCACTCACTTTGATTTAAATGAGTTGATTTGAATTTAGTTAATATAAGTCAGGATTTTCTCTAGATTGGGCAGGTTGTTTTGACAGGTTATGAAAATAGTGACGATGATATGATACAGCCCAGGTAGACTTGTTGCTTAGTTGCACCCCATACTCCGCTTGTCGGGTTTGCGTGGGTCTTCAAATTACCCATCAACCGTAGTTGCTCGGTGCCGTAATTTCCGATTTTCGGCAAATTTCCCTGGTTTCCTTGGGTGATTTTAAATTTTCTAAAAATAAATCCTGCAATTTATTTATTATATGAAATTATAAGGGAAGTATAAAACACCGATGAGACTCTTGTCCGCCCGTTTTTTATTAATCGCTAGCACGGGAGCAGTGCTGTCGATGTCAGCACAGGCGGCGACCCTCACGCAAAGTGCTAACGCTTTGTCTTTGGTTCCCAATCAAGATTTTAGTCAGTATTCATTTTTAACCTTCAACAGTTCCTTGGGCACACTCAACAGTGTCACCTTGCGAATTGATTCGGTAAGCGTTGCTGGAAGTTTAATTTTTAATCAAGAGGGAGTCGGTAGTTCGACGATTCAAAGCATTGAGTCGAAGCTTTACGTTTACCAAGGCGATTCCCAGTCGGGTGTTTTGTATAATGGTTTAGCTACTGATTTAGTTTCTGCACCAATCACCTTATCGTCGGCAAATCTATCGCTGCCGCTGTCCGTTGCAGAAAATAGTTCTGTCACCTTTACACTGACTGATGGGCAATATGTCCTCACTTCATCCTCACCTTTGATGGTTACGTTGACTGAGGCCGCCGATCTTGCTGATTATTGCGGTAGCGGTGTAAGTTATGCTCCTGAGTTTATATTTAATTTAGAGGTCGGCTTAGTCGGAAGTATTGGGGGTAGTCCCACCTATGACTATTCGGGAGTTTCTTCATTGGCGAATGTCTCATTGACCTATGATTACACCGCCGTGCCAGAACCGTCTACTTATGGTCTCGCTTTAGGGGCCCTAGCGCTTGCCGCTGTTGCCCTTCGTCGTCGTAAGTTAATGTCTTAAATAGTTTTTTAGGAATCAGATTAATCCTAAGAAAGGACTGAGGTATCTAAGCGATTGGGGCTTTGGGTGATGTAGCCAAAACCTCGGGCATGCTTGTATGCAAGAGTCCTCCAAGATTCATCGGTAGATTTGCCGTCATCGTTACGCTCGGTATTTTATGTCGTCCGGTAGATGCTCACGCCGTCACGATGCAGACTCATGTGCAGACGGTTGAGTTAACTTCCGCCATCTATCTTACCTATAATTACAATCAGTTTATCAAGTTTGATACCCGGCTTGGAACTCTCCGGGCAGTCACACTCAAACTTAACTCATTTTCTCTGGGTGGAAGTTTTACTTTTAACCAAGGATCCACTGGTAGTTCTACTATTTCTGCATTTAACACAGGCATACTTTTCTATGCTGCTTCGAGTTCAAATAATACAGCGAACAATGGTTTAAAGACTAACGTCGATGTCGGAAGTCTTCCCAAGACTGGGAGCGTCGCCGTTACTAATCAAACCCTCCCTAGGACCATTGCGCGCAGAACTTCAGCGACATTTAATTTTGATCGTACGCGTAATATTCTAACTGCGCCTGTCGTTATTTTGAATTTATCCGCCACTAATGACTTAGCTTTTTATAAAGGTACGGGTATATCTTTTGCGCCTGCCTTTACGTCGGTCACGCAGTTCTTAGCGACCGGGAGTTATGGAGGCACTCCGACGCGCGATTACACGCAACTGACGACAACCGTAAACATGTCTTTATATTACGACTATATTCCAGCTGCGATTCCCGAGCCCAGTTATTATGGCCTAGGCCTAAGTCTGGCGACAGTCGGACTATGCCTTGTCCGACGATTAGCGAAGCGCCAACATCGGCCCCCAGCGGTCTAATTATTTATTTGGTCGGGGTGTTAAGCAGGTAAGGCTTAGCCGTTTCGTTGACTTGAATATCTCCGGCCTTGTTATCCTTCACGAAGCATTGGCTGAAGTAATTATTCAGGCCGTTTTTATTGCCGGTTCCAATGCCGTAATCGGTATTACGTGAGCACTCGTTATTAAAATAGAGATTCGAACTCGATAATTTGGTAGCGTCTCTTCCGCCGCAGCTGAGTCCACGACGATTCTCGTTACAAACGTTGGCGACGATTGTATTGTTCGTTGTATTGCCGGTTACTTCTTCATTCCAGACGTGAACCGCGGAATTAAGATTTCCG
>CAIMFE010000258.1 GCA_903840235.1 uncultured Opitutia bacterium
GCAAAATCTTTTTCCATGGCATTGCGGACATTCTTCATAGGCACGCCAACGCGATAGGTACATGCGCACGTGCATTTTGTACGTACTAGACTCTAACCATTTAAAGAAACCTCTCACGCCGTACCATTTGGATTCCCATTCACCTGACTCATAAGTAGGATCGCCTTCTTCGATAAATTTTCGGTGACTCGCAGATAATTTATTCCAAGGAACATCCATCGGAATATTTTTCTTTTTACAGGCCCGTTGTAGATCTTTCTGACTTTCACCGTAAACGGCTCCTTGAAAAGGGGCGATGGCACCCTCGGCTAAGGTAGCATCGCTCTGAGGAATAATTTTTTTCCAATCCAGCCCGATGACTCGTCCAAATCCACGACAGCAAGCACAGGCTCCAATCGGCGAGTTAAAAGAGAACAGAGCAGGGGTCGCGGCTCTGAATTTTTTACCGTTAACGGGCGATTCTAAGACTTCACTGAATCGGGCAATTTCGGTGCCGTCTTCATTGATTAATCTCATTCTTCCGCCACCGAGACGAAAGGCACTTAAAGTAGCTTCGTGAAAGCGAGAATTTGCACCGGGTTCGATTTTAATACGATCCTGAATGAGCAGAATTTCGGATTCACCTTCAGGGATTTTATCGTCTCCGAGACTAATTCTTTTATTTTTAATATAAGCACGGGTAAACCCTGCTCGAATAAATTCATCGGCGATTGCCTCCCAGGTGAGTCCTTCTGGTTTTTGGAGAGCGAAAGTAACGACCACTGATTGATCACGGTATTTCTTCAGACAGATTTCCCACGCGGTATCCGGTCCTTGAGGGGTGATGGGTTCGCCGCTGGCGGGATCGATGAGTTGTGCACGGTGAGCGAACCAAACCTTAAACCAATCGCAAAGCTCGGTCATGGTACCGACATTGGAGCGTGAGGTGCGTACAGTGTTGCCTTGTTTGATGGCGACTGAAGGGCGGATATTTTCGGCGGAGTCGAGTGCCGGCGCTGGGAGCAGTTCCAAAAACTGACGGACGTATGGGCTAAACGTTTCAACGTAGCGACGTTGTCCTTCGGCGTGGAGGGTATCAAAGACGAGGGATGACTTGCCGGCTCCGCTCAGTCCAGTGACGACGACCAGCTTTCCAATCGGAATATCGATATCAAACCCCTTCAGATTATTTTGGCGAACTCCGCGGAGTCGGATAGCGTTGGGGCGACTGGTGGTCATCGGACCGCTCAACGGACTGTATAAGTGATTTTTAGCAAACCAACTACGCAGGTTTTATATTAATTATTTGAGTGGGCGTAGCCACCGCATGCACTGCGATATCGTGTGCTTCGTGGGGAATAGCATGAACCACCTGAAAATCATAACCATACCCGAGAAGAAATGCCGAGGGGCTAGCCTGAGCTAGTAACCGATCGTAAAAACCGGAGCCGTGACCCAGGCGATTTCCTTGGCGATCAAAACCAATCCCAGGGACGAGAAAGAAATCGATTTGGGTTGGGTTGATGCGTGGGCAGTTTATTTTCGGTTCAAGAATTTCTAACGATGAGAGTTCTAAATCTTGAAAACTTTTAATCTCATAAAGTTCAGGAAGTCCGTCGGCATTTACTTTAGGTAGCACGCACCGCTTTTTTGAACTTAAAAGATTTTGTAAAAGTTGTGTCGTGGGTAATTCGCCTTTGAACGAGGCATACAGACAGACCACTTTTGCTTTTTGCCATGAGGATAGATGGATAATTTTTGCTTCAGCGACCACAGCGGCAGCTTCGCGCTGGGCGGGACTAAGCGACTCACGTAAATTTTTTAATTCCTCGCGCAGACGGACTTTAACTTCCTGCGGCTTCATCATTTAAAACAATCGATTAAGAGTGAGGGTGAGTAAAATGACTGGGAGATAAAGAATGGAGGCGAGGAAGAATGGCTTGGCGACTTCGTTGCGCCGATGCGGTAACATGAAATCTAAACTCAGTTTAAAAAAGATGATACTGGCGATGAGGGATACCCAAACGAAAGGGCTCATCCATCCTCTTGACGGGTCAGTTATAAAAAATACTTGGGCGATGGCACTTACTACAAAGAGCATCGGAACCATGAATGAAATCGACCATAGTGCAGCGGTGCGACCAGACGGATCGGCTACGGTGGCGATTTTAAATCCTCCGCGTTCGTAATCATGACGACACATGACTGCGAGGGACATGAAGTGTGGAACTTGCCAAAAGAAGAGCAGGGCAAAGAGCAACCAGCCCATCGTATCTATCGTGCCTAATTTTGTAGCCGTGCCGATGATCGGTGGAATCGCGCCAGGGAGTGAACCCACGAGTGTGCACCAAGTTGTTTTTGTTTTAAGCGGTGTATAGAATAGTAAGTACGAGACCACTGTCGCGAGTGTCAGAAGTCCGGCCAAAGTGTTCGCGCCATTCCAAACTAAGGCAACACCGGCAGCACTTAAAAACGTTCCAAAAATAAGTGCATAGAGTGGTTTTATTAATCCACTGGGCAACGGACGAAACTTGGTGCGATCCATTTGACTATCGGCTTGGCGCTCCATCCACATGTTTAACGCACCGCAGCCACCTGCGGCGAGGGCGGTACCAAGGGCTAGTGATACTAATCCTTTGGGATCAACTCCGCCTTGTGGATGAGGATTGCTACAGAAATATCCAGTGAGTGCGGTCAGTACTGAGAGAAAAGATAAACGCGGCTTCGTAAGCTCCCAATAGGCGGCGGGGATTGATCCAGCTTTGGAACTCATACGTTGGTGGTGGCGATTTTAATTAAAGGTTAAAGTTAATTCCGTCGATGGGTCAGAGCGACTTGGGCACAGAGAGTGGAGAAGAGGGCTGCGCCGATGACAAGGTGAACCGTGCGCACGTGGGGATTTAAAGGTAATTGTATACTTAAAATCCCGAGAGTGATTTGTAGGGTCAAAAGAATTAACAGGGGAATCCATCGATAAGCGGGGCGTTGCCCGGACAGTGCAAAAACAATCACGAGAATACCGGCGATGAGTGCGCCGCCGCGGTGCAAACTATTTATCAACTGCGCCAGACCCGCTCCATTGGGAATAAAAAGTTCGTAGGTGTTTGGCTGGGTTGCCCAAAGAGTGAAATGATTTTGGCGCATGATTGCTCCGATGATAATCACGCTTAATAAAAGTATTAAACTAATTCTTCCACTGATCATTTCAAAACGCGTAGAGTGGTTTGAATTATTTTGCCAAAGCTTGGTGTGACTCATTGCGACGATGGCTAAGACGGCGATAGTGAGTTGGGCGTTCACGGCGTGGCCGATGGCGAAACTCACCGCTTTAAAATTTTCATCTCCACCGATATTTAATTGGTCGAGCAACACGCGGAGTCCACCCAGTAGACCTTGAAAAATGATTAGTCCTAAAAGAAGGTAGGCGGCTTTTCGAATGAGCGGTCGTTTCTCCCAGCGACGATGAGTCCAAGCGATAGCGATACAAAATAAACCCAGTCCCGTTGCTGCTAATCGATGTGAGTGTTCGGCAAACTTGTCTATTTCGGTGAGCCAGCCGGGAGGATTGAGTGAGCCGTTGGAAAGTGGCCAATCAAGAAAGGCCATGCCGGCGCGAATGCTAGTTGTGAATCCACCGGCTTGAAGAACAAGCACCGCCCACGCGAGTGCGCTTAAGCAGAGCCATTTCAAAAATGGATTAGGAGGCGAAGCCGGTGTATCCGTCATAATGATTATGAATTAGATAATGCGGCTTTGGCAAAATTACGAATTCTAGAAACTAAATTTGTGAGACCGTTGCGACGATTGGGAGAAAGATGCTGGGTGATGCCTACTTCAGCGAGGAAGTCGGCATCGGTTTGGGCCACTTCTTCGGTGGGAGCCCCTTCGTAGAACTCACAAACCAGTGAAGCGATGCCTTTGGTAATTAAGGAATCCGCATCGCATTGAAAATGACAGCGGCCATTTTTAATGGTGGGAATGAGCCAAAGATTAGAGGTACATCCTTCGATTAAAAAGACATCGAGCTTTAGATTAGCGGGCAGACCAGGTGCTGATTTCGCGCGGTCGATGACATATTGAAAACGTTCGTGATGATCGGCGAACGGTTCCAGTTCGGCGATGAGCGCCGCGCGTTTTTCTTGAAGGTTGGGCATGCTCTAGCGTCCGGAGAGGGCCTTCATATCTAAATCAGGGCGGGACAAGGGAGCGATAGATTTTTCGAGACGGTTGGCCTGCTCTTTAGAAAGTTTTGCTTCCGAACGTAACCACGAAAGTGCTTCGTGCCAAATGAGTGGGGAGGGGCGACGCATTTTTAATAACTCTTCCAATTCATCGGCTACAGATTTTCTGGTTCCATAGGTATCGACGGCGCCAGCGAGAATACGTGCGCCAATGTAGTCAGCCTTCAGTTGAGAATATTTCGGATGTAATTTCACACCTATTTCTAAAACGCGCACCGCGGCATCACTCGCGCGTGCGGCTTTTAATTGTCGCCCCACTGAGCGATAAGCTTCGGGACTGAGATTAGGGGTTTTCAGAAATTCGGTGAGATAGCGATCACCGATGTTTCGATCGCTCTTCGCGGCGACATCATCTTTTTTCGGACGGGCATGATAAGCCACGCCGAGAAGTGCTTGGATGATAGATTGATTAGAGGTAAAGAAACCTTTTTCCGCTGAATTCACTTGTTTGTATTGGGCAATCGCTTCATCGGGGTGACCGCCGTTGATTAAAGATTCAAGATGCAGTGCCACAAAGGTCGCCCGTTCAAAGCCACGATTAGCGGCTACGTTGGCTAAAGTTGAAGTCAGTCCTTCGTAGCCACGTTCCGCACCGAAATTGGCGAGAGCGAGCATGGCTGCAGAATTCCCCGAAAATTTTTCTGCGATGAGTTGCAATTCTTTCTCGTAGTCATCTTTCAGTCCGAGTCGGTCGAGAATTAATAATTTTTGTAAATGAGGGAAGGGTGCTTTTTCGTCTAAGCCAATTCGCTCATTGGTAACGGTGAGGGCGATTTTTGGTTTCCCCATTAATAAATGAAAGCGCGCGAGCTGAGAGTAGATGGCATCTTTGGCGTTACCGGAAAATTGAGAGGTTTTCGATTCTAGGTAACTGATTGCTTCGGTGGTTTTTCCGCCGTCGAAAAGTGCCCGGGCTTTTAAAAGTAATCCGCGGGCCTCTTCGTCGAGACCATTTAGATTTATAATATTAACAGATTCGGCATAGCGACCGACCCAGTAAAGTGAAGTAGCGGCGGCGAGAGAAATTGTTTGGCGAGTTGATGGCGGGAGATCTTTTCCGTTCTTCAACATGAGGAGGCTTTGTTCGATTACCTCGTCGTCGCGTTCTACTAATTGAAGAAGCTGGAAGTATCGGTCCAAATAATCCCGGCCCAAGGTGTCAGTTATATTAAGATAATCTAGCCCGCGACGGAGGGTCTGAACCGCGTCTTCTGTTCGATTGTAATTATTATGTAAAATATTGGCTAATAACAACTTAGCCTTGGTATTGCCTGGGCTAATACGGACGGCGATTTGAGACATTTTATAGGCCTCGGGTATCTTATTTAATTTTTGGGCTTCGAGGGCTTGGGTCAGGTAGTAGTCGCCCACTCTAATAAGATGTTCTTCGCGGATGGCGGCGGCGCTTTCGGGGTGATCTGAGATTTTCGATAAAGCGAGTCTGACCCATTGTTTAAGGGTCGAATCCTCGATTAGGTCGGATTTGATTATTGAAATACGGACGTAGGATTGAGTGGCATCGACCCCTTTGGTGAGGGGCAGGCCGGAGAGGAGGATCAATTCAGCATCGGTTTGCTCCTTGGAGCTGTTTTTAACAGTTTTATCGGTTTTTCCGGTACCAGTTGGGGCGGGCGCAGGGGGTGTTTGGGTGTTACTCGGGGCCTGTTTTGCAGGTTCGGTATTAGCGGCAAAACCCTGTGAACATAGGGTTAAACTAGCTATTATAAGTGTGGCGAAGGGGCGAAACATGCTGGGGGCCTCATCCTTGCCAATCGTAGCGGATTTGTCTCTCTAAAAAATCGGCCGCAATGCCCAAAAATTGGCCCCAACTGAAGAAATCTTAAAATCGTAGCACTTTCCGCTTGCACGGGGGTCTCGGACTTCTATGCCTCAACCCTCTTTTCCCTAATTTCTTAGGTCCATGCCTACCATCAACCAGCTCGTCCGTAAACCTCGCCTCCAACCGAAGGCTAAGTCCAAGTCACCCGCCTTGAACAACTCGCCCTTCCGTCGTGGCGTTTGTGTGCAGGTGATGATCCGTACTCCGAAGAAACCAAATTCTGCGCAACGCAAAGTCGCGAAGGTTCGTCTGACGAATGGACAAGAAGTGATTACTTATATTCCTGATGAAGGTCATAAGCTCCAAGAACACTCCGTCGTCTTAGTACGCGGTGGTCGTGTAAAAGATCTTCCTGGTGTTCGTTACCACATCGTACGCGGACCTCTCGATTGTTCGGGAGTTGAGAAGCGTCGTCGCTCACGTTCCAAATATGGCGTTAAGCGTCCTAAGGAAAAGAAAGCCTAATTCATAAACTTTAGAAACTCACTTACTCATGTCACGTCGTCGTAAAGCAGTTAAACGCATCCACCTTCCAGACGCTCGCTACGGCAGCACTTTGGTGAGCCAACTCATCAACATCGTTATGAAGTCTGGTAAGAAATCTATCGCCCAAGGTATTGTTTATGGTGCGATCGAAAAAGTTTCTGAGAAATTAGTTAAAGGTAATCCTGTTGAATTACTTTTAGGTGCTCTCGAAAATTGCCGTCCGAAGCTTGAAGTAAAAAGCCGCCGCGTCGGTGGTGCTACTTACCAAGTGCCAGTAGAAGTTAGCCACGAACGTCAAAACAGCATCGCCCTTCGCTGGGTTGTTCAATCTGCTGCGGGTCGCAAAGGTACCTCGATGCATGAAGCCCTCGCTGCTGAAATCGTCGATGCCTACAATAACACCGGTAACGTTGTGAAGAAGCGCGAAGAAACTCACAAGATGGCTCAAGCTAACCGCGCCTTCGCTCACCTCCGCTGGTAAACTTTTCTCGAAATATAACTTTCTAGGCCGAACTCCAAGTTACGACCCATGTCCACCACTCTTTCCAAACTCAACTCTCCGAACCGTAAGTTCCCCTTAGAACATACGCGCAATATCGGTATCGCTGCACACATTGACGCAGGAAAGACTACGACCACTGAGCGTATTCTTTTCTACACGGGTGTCGTTCACAAGATGGGTGAGGTTCATGATGGCACGGCGACGACCGATTGGATGGAACAAGAGCGCGAGCGTGGTATCACCATCACGGCTGCTGCTATTTCTGCTGGTTGGAAAACCAAAGAAGGTCCTTTTGCTAACATCGATCACCGTATCAACATCATCGATACTCCTGGTCACGTTGACTTTACTGCTGAAGTGGAGCGTTCGCTCCGCGTTCTCGATGGCGCCGTTGCCGTCTTCTGCGCCGTTGCTGGTGTTCAGCCTCAGTCGGAAACCGTTTGGCGTCAGATGAATAAGTACCGCGTTCCACGCGTTGCTTTCGTTAACAAGATGGACCGTACGGGTGCCGATTATTTTGGTGCAGTGGATGACATTCGCCAAAAATTAAAAGGTAACGCTCACCCTCTCTTTATTCCGATCGGCCAAGGCGAAGAATTTAAGGGCATGATCGATTTGATCAAGAACGTCGCCTATTTATACGACGAGACCGATCCTCGTGGTATGAAGTTCGACACGATCGAAATTCCTGAAAAACAAAAAGACGAAGCCAAAAAATGGCGTGATTCTTTATTAGAAGCTTTAGCTGACTTTGATGACGTCTTAGCTGGTAAATATTTAGAAGGCCAAGAAATCAGCGTAGAAGAAGTTCGTTTAGGTATTCGTAAGGCTACTCTCTCGATGAATTTCATCGGAGTGATTCCTGGTTCGGCTTTCAAAAATAAAGGCGTCCAAATGTTACTCGACTGCGTTGTCGACTTCTTGCCTTCCCCTATCGACATGGGCGGCCAACGTGCCTTTACCGACGATGGTGATTCCGAAATCAAAATCAACGCTGACGATAGTCAGAAAGTTACGGGTCTCTGTTTCAAACTTTGGGCTGACCCCTTTGTGGGCCAGTTAGTTTTCTTCCGTGTTTACCGCGGACAATTGAAGAAGGGTGATAATCTTTATAATCCTCGTACTCGTTCCAATGAGCGTATCTCGCGCATTGTGTTATTGCGTGCGATGGATCGCGAAGAAATCGACGTCGCTTACTCAGGCGACATTTGTGCGATTATCGGACCAAAAGATGTAATCACTGGTGATACACTCACCCTCGAAGACGATTTAGTTCTCGAGCCACCTACTTTCGCAGATCCCGTTATCTCGATGTCTATCGAGCCAAACTCCAAGGGCGACCAAGAGCGTCTCTCGATTGGTTTACAGCGCTTAGCGAAAGAAGATCCTACTTTCAAAGTTTCCTCAAATCCCGAAACCGGTCAGACCCTCATTTCCGGAATGGGTGAGTTGCACTTAGAAATCATCGTCGATCGCTTGAAGCGCGAATTCAAAGTCGAAGCTAAATCAGGCAAGCCACAGATTTCTTATCGCGAAACGATTACGCTTAATTCTGAAGGCGTAGGTAAATTTATTCGTCAGTCCGGTGGTCGTGGTCAATACGGTCACGCTGAAATCAAACTCGAACCCAACGTGGGCAAGGGCCAGGAAGTTATCAATGAAATCGTCGGTGGTGTCATTCCTAAGGAATACATCAAGCCAACGATTGAAGGTATCAACGAAGCTGCGAATAACGGAACCGTTGCTGGCTACCCAGTAATCGATTTCAAAGCACGTATCGTTTTTGGATCTTTCCACGAAGTCGACTCCAACGAAATGGCCTTCAAGATGGCTGGTATCTTCGCGTTCAAGGAAGCGATGAAAGATGCGAAACCAATTTTACTTGAGCCGATCATGAAAGTCGAAGTCGTGACCCCTGAAGAATATCAAGGTGATATCATGGGTGACTTAAATCGTCGCCGCGGACAAATCCAAGGCATGGAAACGAAGAATGGTCTTTGTAACATCAACTCTCTCGTTCCTCTTGCTGAAATGTTTGGTTACGCCACCGATGTACGTTCCCTTTCTAAAGGTCGTGCATCTTACACCATGGAACCAAGCAACTTCGCGCAAGTTCCTGCCGCAATTTTAAAGCAAGTCGTCGAGACTTCCTCTCGCGCTCCTGCTCGAACCTAATCTTCCAACCCCTAAAAAATTCTTATCGATGGCCAGCATAATGAAAATTCGTATCAAACTTAAAGGTTTCGATTACCGCATGGTGGATCAATCCGCCACGGAGATTGTCGACACTGCTAAGCGTACCGGTGCCCGTGTTTCGGGTCCTATTCCTTTACCTACTGCAATCGAGCGCCTCACCGTGAATCGCTCACCGCACGTTGATAAAAAATCCATGGATCAATTCGAAATTCGTACGCACAAGCGTCTCATCGAAATTATCGAACCCAATTCCCAAACTGTTGACGAGCTGCGCAAGCTCAACATGCCATCCGGCGTGAATATCAACATCATCGCTTAACCCTTAACTTTCAACCTCAACCCTCAAACGCAGGCCAACAGGACCAAAGATTCCGTAAGGACATCCAAAGCCTAAAGCAGGTCATCACTGACCAAACGATTTCTCACGAAGTCACCTGCCTCTTAGAAAATGAAACACCAACTACTCGGTAAAAAAATCGGAATGACCCAGGTCTATGACGCGGAGAATAACCTCGTCCCTGTTACGGTCGTCCAAGCTGGTCCTTGTCCTGTAACCCAGGTCAAGACCGTCGAAACTGATGGCTACCATGCCGTACAAATCGGTTTCGGTGCAAACAAAGAGAGTCGTCTCTCTGCGGGCGAAATCGGCCACTTGAAAAAGGCCGGCGTCTCCGCCCACAATCATTTACAGGAAATTCGTCTCGCTGCTGCTGCGGAAGTTAAAGTCGGTGATATCTTCACCGTCGAAAAATTTGCCGCTGGTCAGATGGTCGACGTTATCGGCACCGTTAAGGGCCGTGGTTTCCAAGGCGTCATGAAGCGCCACGACATGTCGGGTCAGCCTGATTCGCACGGTCACATGATGCACCGCCGAATTGGTTCGATCGGTATGCGTCAAACCCCTGGTCACGTTTTCAAAGGAAAGCGTATGCCTGGTCACATGGGCTCAGTGCGTCGCACTGTCCAAAACCTTCGCGTCGTGCAAGTGCTCGCCGAGAAGAATCTCCTCCTGATCAAGGGAAGTTTCCCTGGTGCCAATGGTGAGCTCGTGCTCGTCCGTCCCGCCAAAAAATCCAAGTAAAACTCTAACCACTATTTGCTGATATGAAGCTCAAAGTTTATAAATCCGACGGTTCATCTTTCACTGAGAAAGAATTCGATATTCCTTCCTTCGAGGGCGACAAAGGCGTTGCACTCTTAAAGCAGGTTGTCGTTTCTTACCAAGCGAACAAACGTCAAGGTACATCCAAGACTAAGGACTACGGCGAAGTCGCTGGTTCTGGTGTGAAGATGCTCCCACAAAAAGGTTCGGGTGGATCTCGTCACGGCGACAAGCGCGCTCCTCAACTTTACAAAGGTGGAATTGTTTTTGGTCCTCGCCCTCGCGATTGGTCCAAGACGATTACCGTTCAAGCTAAGAAAATTGCACTCCAACGTGCACTCTTCGATCTCGCTACCGATGGTGGCCTCGCCGTCATCGAGCGTTTCGAATTAGCTAAACCTAAGACCGCTCTCTTCGCTAAAGTTCTCAAGAATGTTAGCCCCGAAGGAAAACGCCTTCTCGTGATCGACAGCAGCTGGGCTGAGCCGGTTCTCAAAGCGAGCCGTAACCTTAACCGCGCGATCTTCTCCAACTCTTCCAATCTCAATGCTTTCGATTTAGTCAAAACACCTCGTGTTCTGATCACCCTCGAAGGTTTAACCAAAGTGCTCGAACGCACCAAAAACTAAAAACTATGAAGCCTGCTTCCGACATCATCAGTCGCCCTATTCTCACTGAAA